>NZ_JBHMIM010000083.1:0-20503 GCF_048060115.1 Micromonospora sp. LOL_023 | reverse complement strand
GCGACGTGCCGAGCCAACCGCCGGTTGCGCAGCATGCCGGTGACGTTGAGGTCTTCCACCACAACGGTGCCCCCCACCTCGGTCAGCCACTTTCCCCGAGCGGCGCGCCCCGCTCCCGCATGAACGGCACCGGGTCGACGGCACCCAGACTGCTCCGGTCGCCGTTGAGATGCACCTCGAAGTGCAGATGCGGGCCGGACGAGTTGCCGCTGGAGCCCACCTTGCCGATCACCTGCCCGGCGTCGACCACGTCGCCCTCGGCGACCTCTGGCCGCTGCACCAGGTGACAGTATCTCGTGACCACCTGGTCGGCGTGCAGGATGTCGACGAACCAGCCGCAGCCGCCCTTGCTCGGCGAACCGTCGACGTCGCAGTCCAGTCGACCGTACTGATCCGGATCGCACTGGGAGACGATCACCCGGCCGGCGGCGGCCGCCCGGATCAGCACGCCCTTCGGCAGGGAGATGTCCACCCCGTTGTGCCCGGGTCGTGAACTGGTCCGGAAACCGGATCCGACGTTGCCGGGCACCGGGCGGGTCCACCCGGAGGCGGCGATCTCGCCGGCTGCGGCGCAGCGCAGCCCGTCCGAGCCGCTGACCGCCCGCGCCGCACCGTCGGTCAGTACGTTGACGATCGTGGTCGCCACCGGCTCGTGCTTGGCGTAGGCGTCCGGGAAGGCGCTGACCTGCACCCGCTGCGCGGCGGTGGTCAGCGTCATGGTCTCCCAGCCGTCGACCGTGACCAGCTTCTGGTAGAACTTCCGCGACGAGTACGCCGGATCCTGGAGCTGCTCCGGCGTACCCCACCCCTGGCTGGGGCGCTGCTGGAACAGCCCGACGGAGTCGTGGTCGTTGTGCGAGCCCAGATGGCCGAGGTTGCGCAGCGCGGATTCCTGCATGGCGGTGGCGACCGCGATCACCCAGCCTCGGGGCGGGATCGACAGCTCCACACCGACGTTGATGATCACAGCCGCGTTGCCGAGCTGATCCGATCCGTACGCGCCGACCCGGAAGTCGACGTCGGGGTCGACCGGGCCCTCCCGGCCGCAGCCGAAGGTGCTGAACAGCGCCGACTGGTCCGGTTCGTCGTCGCTGAACAGGACGGCGCCGATTCCACCGGTGCAGCAGAGCAGCACCATGGTCGCCGTCAACGCCAAGGTCAGGGCGACGTGCCGGGCGGCCCGGGAGCGGACGCTCGGCGGCTGCTCGTTCACCCTCGCTCCCAGTCGACGCCGTCGACCAACCAGCGGCCGTCCGGGCCGGTCAGCCGCAACCGTAGTTTGCCGGAGTCCACCTCGATCACCACCTCGACCAGATTCGTCGCGTACGCAATGAGTGCCGGCTCGCCGGTCAGCCGCTCGGCGGGTACCACGACCGGGTCCACACCGACCAGCTTGTCCGCCAGTTCCTCGGTGACGTACGGGCGTAGCCCCGCATGCCACTGGTCCGGGTCGAGTTCCCGGTCGAGCCAGGCGGTGGCGAACGCGACCGCGACCGTCTCCGGCGCGTCCGCCCCGGCGGCGGTGACCGGGTCCGGCTCCGGTGGCAGCGACTGGATCCCGTCGTCGCCCTCGGTCGGGTCGATGGTCAGTGCCGGGTTCGGCCCCGGGTTACCCAGCAACGGCCCGTCGGTGCCCTCGACCCGCCCGACCACCTGGCCGACCCCGACCACGCTGACCACCACGACCAGCAGCAGGACAGCCAGCCCGAGCCGGGACCGGAAGAGGAACCGGGTCAGGAAGGCGATCACCGTACGCATCCGACGTCACCGCGCCTCGGTACGGATCCGGGGCGTGGGCGCCTCGTCGGCGGTCCGGCTACCACTGGGCCGGTAGACCGCGTACTGGGGCGACTCGGCGGGCAGATCCGATGGCGTCCAGTCGGGGGTTCGGCGGGTCGTGCGGCTCGGGGCGCTCGGCGCGGACCCGGACCCGGACCCGGACCCCGACTCGCGCCCGTCCGGGCGTTCCTTGGCCGGCTGTGTCGCCGGATCCCCGGTGGACCGCCGGTCGCTGCTCGGGTCCTCCAGCCGCGCTTCCGGACGCACCGAGGTCTGTTTGACGACCGTGTCGCGCTGCCCGTCCTTCGACTTGACCATGACCTGCTCGGGTTCGCGGGTCTCCCTGGTCTCCCGGAAGTAGCGGATGTGCCAGGAGCTGCCGCCCCTTGCGTCCCGGCCGCCGCCCAGGTCGGTGATCCGCCGGTACGGGCGCAGCAGCAGCCAGCCGACCATGCCACAGAGCCAGATGAGGACCACCTGCAGCCAGCCCGGCAGGGTCGGCGTACTCATGATCAGGTCGACGGCGAAGAGGTAGACTGCGGCGCCGGTGCCGAAGATCGCGATGTTGAAGATCGCTGCGACGACGGCGTTGCCGAGCCGGCGCATCCCGGCTCCGGCCGGCCGCAGCAGGCCGATGGTGCCGAGGATCGGCGCGGCGACCACGACCCACCGGAACAGCAGGAAGCCGAGCAGCACCAGCAGCGAGGCGGCGAGGTCGAACATGGCGAACATGACGGCGGCGAAGATGGCGATCAGGCCGGTACCGACCCGGTCCATCTCGCGGATTCCCTGCAGGTGCTCGTAGGCTTCCGGATCCTCGGTGCGGATCTGCTCGGCGACGACCATCCACTGCTGGTTCTTCTGCGCGATGATCGCTTCACGCTGTGCCGGGTCCGCCCGCATGGCTTCGATCTCGATCCAGGTGAAGGCCTGGGCGTCGTACAGCGCGAGGCCGTACTTTTGGGCGGTCTCGCTGTCGGAGGAACCCAGCACCCCGCGCAGCCAGTTGCGGTAGAGCATCGAGGACGTGGTGGTGTCACTGGCCCGTACCGCTGGCGGGCGCTGGTCGGCGCACCGTTGCGGATCCTCGTCGGGGCACTCCTCCGCCGGGACCTCGACGGCCCGCGGCCCGACCGCCTCGTGGACGACGCCGAGGGTGCTGGTCAGCGCTCCGTCGGCGAGATTCGCCGAGCGGACCGGCCAGGCGGCGATCGCCGTCACCACCACCATGATCAGGACCGCCCAGCCGGCCGTCGTGATCATGTTGCTCATGTCCGACTGACGGGAACGCCAGATCAGGTAGAGCCCGACCACGCAGAGGGTGATCAGGCCGAAGACGGTGAAGACCTCCTCGTAGATGGCGGTGGTGGCCTGCTCGACGAGCGGGTCGGCCCACGCGTACATGGTGCCGGGATCCCAGGCCCGCTCGCGGATCGCGTTCGCCGCGCCGATGATCGCCGTGGCGACCATCATCTCGAAGTTCGCGACGCCGGTGAAGGCACCGACATCGGCGTTGACCACGCTGGACGCGCAACCACCGTCGAGGTCGTAGGTCGGGAACCGGTAGCCGGCGTAGCCGTAGTCCGAGTACAGCCCGACCGGTCCGTCGGTCTGTTCCGGTTGGGTGGCGAACCAGCCGCCGAAGCCGGAGTCGGGGGCGCTGGGCGTCGGCGGCTTCAGACACTGCGCCCGCGCCGCGCTGACGCCCTGCAACCGCTCGATGCAGGCCCGGTAGTCGGCCTGCCAGGCTTCGACCGGGCAGAGGTTGCTCGGTGCCTGGGCCGGCAGCTGGGCGACCGGGGCGGCCTGGGCCGGCGTAGTGGCGCCGATCATCGGCCAGGAGATGCTCGCCACGGCGGCGATCAGGACGGCGAGCAGGAGTGCGGTGCACCGGTTCGCGGTCCTCGCCACGTCACACCTCCAGATCACTGAGCGCGGCCGGCAGCCCCGCGGGCATCGTCGGTGGCGCGCCGGGAGTGGTGTCCAGATGATCGAGTAGCCCGTTCACGTACGAGACGTCCACCCGAATCTTCTGCACCCGCCCGTCGACGTCGCGCATGACGAACTCGCGGAAGCCCAGCCGGCTCGCCGACGAGCTGTCTACGCTGGACAACGAGGCGAGCGTCGCCTCGTAACCGTCGTCGACGGGTACCCGTAGCAGCCGTAGCGCCTCGGCGGCGATCTCCTGGTCCTCGGCGATACGTCCGACAAAGACGGTGGAGACGAGGTTCTGCACGTCGAGGCCGAGGATGTCCTTGGGGTTCTGCGACGAGACCAGGGCCGCGAGGTTCCACTTGCGGGAGTCGCGGGCCAGCCGGACCAGGAACGACCGGCCGGACCGCCAACCCTCCATGAAGTGCGCCTCGTCCAGGCCGACCAGCTTGCGCTCCTGCATCGAGCCGCCGTAGCAGCGCCGGACCGCCAACCGGTGGGCGGTGTGCAGCATCGGCAGTGCGAGCGCCTCCTCGGCCGACCAGTACTCCCGCTCGATCTTCAGGTCGGGCAGTCGGAGCCCGGCCATGGTGATCACGGTCAGCGCCGCGTCCGCACCCAGCAGGTTCGGCGCCGGCGAGCCGAAGAACAGCAGCGCCAGCGGCATCTCGGCGGTGTCCAGCAGCAGGTTGGCCAATTCGCGGCCGTCGTCGTCGATGCCGTTGAGGCAGGCGACGACGTCGTCGAGCGTCGAGGTCTCCTCGGCCGGGACCTGACGCACCGCGTGCCGCAGCAGGGTCGCCGTCGACGACTCCCGGGCCACCTGCGGTGGCACCAGCATCATGCAGATGTCCTGGACCAGCATCCGGCGTTCGGCGCGGGAGTTGGAGACGGCGATCTCGTACTCGCGGTCGCCGACGGCACCAGCGGCGAACTCCGCCCGGATCGGCGTCGGGATCAGCGAGTACGGCGCCAGGGTGCCCTGCTCGGAGCCGGTGAGGTTGAGTACCCGCGAGTACGGCCGTAGCTCCGGCATCGAGCAGAGCCGAGCCAGCGGGCCGGACGGGTCGAGCAGGGTGACCTGCACGCCGCGCCGGGCCGCCAGGTAGCCGAGTGCGCCGAGCAGGGTCGACTTGCCGCCGCCGGGCTCGGCCACGAAGACGGCGAGCCCGGAGCGTTCCCGAACCTCCATCGGGAAGTGCAGGTCCAGGAAGACCGGTCGACGGCAGGTGCCGGCGGTACGCCCGATCAGGTCGCCGCGCCGGTCACCGACGGTCGACGCCGCCTGGGGGACCGCGGCGGCCAGCAGCTTGACCGGCATCCGCCGGATGTAGCCGGTGTTCGCCACCGGCTCGCCGGGGATGAACTCGCGGGCCAGCCAGTCCTGGTTCTTCGGGTGTTGCAGGGAGATCCGCATCTCTCTGGAGTAGAGCTGGATCAGGCGCCGGGCGCGTTCCAGGCACTCTTCGCGGGTCCGGCCGCCGACGGCGACCCGGTGCCAGCCGTGTGCCCGGGCGGATTCCACCGGCAGGCCGGTGGTCATCTCGTCGCCGATGTGCAGGGCCCGCTTGGCGAGCCGTTCCAGTTCGGGCGGGGCGTCGATGCCGTGCTCTGCGTAGTCGAGCTGTTGGGAGCGGATCATCCGCAGCCGGTGCTCCAGGTTGCGGAACGAGTCGGTGGAGCCCAACAGGTCGATGCGGGAGGAGAGCTCCATCGGCCACGGCAGCCGTTCGTGGAAGTGCATCCACGGCTCGTGCCGTTCCGGGATCTCCAGCGGCTCCATCCGGCCCACGGCGAGCACAGCGACGTGTCGTTCCTCGCCGGTCATCCGGTTGACCAGCTTCAACGTGGACCCGTACGGGGTGCGGTAGCGCTCGATCTGTTCGGTGAGCGCGAGCAGGTCGCCGCGGTCCCAGTTGCCGTCGCGTACCGGCGAGAGCATGGTCGGCGGGGTCATGCATAGCGCGACCGACCGGTAGAGCAGCCATTCGAGTTCACCGGCGGTGACCCGCCGGCCCCGCATGCCGAACGCGCCGAGCACCTCGTCGAACTGCTCCACCATCCGGCCGAGCCGGCGGCGTTCGTTCTCGGCCACCCCTCGTCCGAACATCCGCAGCACCCGCTCGGAGAGCGAGTTGCCCAGCGACCGGCGGGCGAAGGTGATGCCCAGGTAGGTCTGGCCCTCGGCGTGGTTGACCGACATCAGGTGCCGCTGGGCAGCGACCAGGTGGTCGGACCAGGACGTCGCCCCGCCGACGGTGGGCAGCGGGTTGCTGGTCAGCGAGTCGATCGTGCGCGCCCACTCGTCGGCCGGGAAGGGGCGGGTGGTGCGGCGCAGATGCAGGCGGAACCCGGAGAGGCCGGCGTACTGCTCGGAGATGGCCGAGAGCAGCACTTCGCGCTCGGCGTCCGGACGGAACGCCCAGCGGACCTCGGGCAGCCAGTACCAGGCGGTGACGGTGTTCGGGGTGAAGGTCAGGTGCCCGGCGATCTCGGTGATGGCCAGCTCGGCGGCGGGGTCCCGGTCGGTGAACCTGGCTTTCGGCGGTTTGATCGGCACCGGCTTGATCAGCTTGTCCGGCCGGTCGGACTCGGCCTTCGACCGGCGCCGCGGGCGTCTGCCGGTGCGCTTGGTGGGGGTGGTGGCGGATTCGTCACGGTGCCGTGGCGGTGCGGAGTCGGGGGTCCCGGCCGGGGGCGGCACCGCGTCGGCGCCCACCGTGGCGTCGGCGGTCGGCACCGGGTGCGGGGGCGACATCCGGACCGGCGGTGCGGGCGGGTCGTGGCTGTCCGCTGCGGGCGGCTGGCTGTACGGCACCGGCTGGCTGTACGGCACCGGCTGGGTCGGTGGGCCGGCGTGGCTGTGCGGCACCGGCCGGCTCTGCGGTGGCGGCTCCGCGGCGGAGACCGACTCCGCTGCGGGACGGGGGGTCGGTGCGCTGGTGTGTCGGCGTTGCGCCGGCTCTGGGCGCTCCGGGGTGACCGGCGCTGGCCCGATCCGGTCCGCCGGGGGCGGTGCGGGTGGACCGGGATCGGTCGGCGGTGCCGGTGGGTCGATGGCACTGCGGCGGGGTGCCGGTGCGATCGCCTCGGGGCTGGCCGGTGGGTCGATCGCCGGCCGGGCTGGTGGCTGGATCGCGGTGCGGGCAGACCTGCCTGGTCGGTGGCCACCGGCCGGGCCGGTGCCGGAGAACAGGTCGAGGAAGGGCGAGTCGATGTCGGTGTGATCACTGGCCGCGGTGCGGGGGGTGGGTGCCGGCGTCGACGGCGTCGGTGCGGTACGCGAAGCGCGGT
Source organism: Micromonospora sp. LOL_023 (assembly GCF_048060115.1). Classification (NCBI taxonomy): domain Bacteria; kingdom Bacillati; phylum Actinomycetota; class Actinomycetes; order Micromonosporales; family Micromonosporaceae; genus Micromonospora; species Micromonospora sp. LOL_023. The sequence goes on along the minus strand of NZ_JBHMIM010000083.1, from coordinate 13,498 downwards.
TGCCTCGTGCGGCGGCCGGGCTCTGGAAGACCGCCACTGAACCGTGCCGAGGGCTGGTGACCAGTTCGGTCTCGGCCACGTCCACCAACTCGGGATGCTGGTAGTCGTCCGATCGCTTACCGTTACCGCCGTTGCCGGCCGGTTGACTGGCCGGGTGAGCGGAGCCCGGCGGGGTGGGTCGGCTCATGCCATCGCCTCGCGCGCACGGCTGGCCACGGAGTGGCTGCCGTCGGTCGCCCAACTGTCGGCGCGGGTCATGCCAGCTCCTCCCGGATCCTGATGTGACTGGCTACCAGGCGCGGGTCCCGCTGTTCGGTAGCGGGTTCCCGGGTCCGGCGCCAGTCGGTGAGGGCGGTGCGGACCACCATCCGTGCGGGACGGTCCGGATCGACGTACCGGAAGATGAACGAGGTGGTGACGATCGCGAGCGCGATCTCCCAGGCCGGGAAGAGTTCCACGTTGAGGGTGAAGGCCCAGTGGATGAACATGTAGAGCGGGACGAGTAGGATAAAAACCCCATACTGGGCGTACGGCAGGTGGATCGGCAACGTGTAGCCGGGCGGGCCCAGGTAGACCAGCCGGGCCCGGTAGATGTCGTCGTCGGTACGCAGCCGCATCTCGTGCCCCGCGCTCTATTCGAACATCAAGTTGATGAGGTAGTCGCCGACGAAGAAGAGCGTTGCCGCTCCGGCGATGAACGCCAGTCCCACGATCGCGATCGCGGAGCTGGTCAGGACTTTGGAGATCTCGCCCTTGCTGGCCCGGCCGATGAAGATCACGCCCAGTACGGCGAGCAGGATCGGGGCGACCTTGCTGGCCAGGAAGGAGACGACGCCTTCGGTGTTGAAGCCCGTCGGAGTGTCGGGTGTGCTGGGCTCGCCGGCCGGTCCGGCCAGCAGCGGCAATGTGTCGATCGCGGCCGCCACTGCTGCGTGGGCCGTCTCGACGAGCGTCGTTTCGATCATGGGAACCTCCCCGGTGTGCGGCCGGCGGAGCCGGGGCACTGCAGTTGTCAAGCCTCTCGGACGTCCCGGGTCATGCCGCTGTTGTCGACCCTGCGTCCGGAACTCACCGCGTACGGTGATGGTTTTTGGGCTGATTGTCCAACTTTGGCCCTTCTCCTCTGTCTTCGCCCGCACTGCTCGCCCGCAACTGCAAAGCGTACGGCCGACCCCTGTCTGGTACAAGCTGCCCTGAACTCGACCGGCAGCGCCAGTGCGAAATGGTTGTCTGATTCGAGGGTACCCAGCACGCCCGCCGCCGGCTGTCGCCGAACCGTGCCCGGTACCGTCTTCCCGTGACAGATCTGCTACGGCCGGCCCGGCCGGTCGTGATGGGCGTCCTCAACGTCACCCCGGACTCCTTCTCCGACGGCGGCCGGTACGCCGACCTCGACGCCGCCGTCGAACACGGGATCCGGCTGCACCACGAAGGCGCCGACCTGGTCGACATCGGCGGCGAGTCGACCCGCCCCGGAGCGCGGCGCGTGGACGCCGAAAGCGAAGCGGCCCGGGTGCTGCCGGTGATCCGGGCACTCGCCGCCGCCGGGGTGCCGATGAGCATCGACACCACCCGGGCGGCGGTCGCCGCCGCCGCACTGGCCGCTGGCGCCGGGGTGGTCAACGACGTCTCCGGAGGGCTGGCCGACCCCGCGATGGGCGCGGTGGTCGCCGACGCCGGTTGCCCCTGGATCTTGATGCACTGGCGGGGCCACTCCGACCGGATGTACGAACTGGCCGAGTACCACGACGTGGTCGGCGAGGTGCGCGCCGAGCTGTCGGCCCGCGTCGACGACGCGCTCGCCGCCGGAGTCGCGCCGGACCGGATCGTCATCGATCCGGGTCTCGGCTTCGCCAAGCGACCCGAGCACAACTGGCAGCTGACCAGTCGGCTGGGCGAACTGCTCGACCTCGGTCACCCGCTGCTCTTCGCGGCCAGCCGCAAGTCCTACCTGGGGCGGCTGCTGGCCGACCCGGCGGGCAGCCCGCGTCCGGTCGACCAGCGTGGCGCTGCGACCATCGCGACCAGCGTGCTGGCCGTGTCCGCAGGTGCCTGGGGGGTACGCGTACACGAGGTCCGGGACACCGTCGACGCGCTCGCCGTCTGGCAGGCGGCCGGCCGGCCGAGCACCGGAGGTGCCGATGACTGACCGGATCGTGCTCACCGGGTTGCGGGCCCACGGCCGGCACGGCGTCTACCCGCAGGAGCGGGCCACCGGTCAGGACTTCGTCGTCGACGTGGAGCTCACCATGGACCTGGCGCCGGCGGCGGCCTCGGACCGGGTCGAGGAGACGGTCCACTACGGCGAGCTGGCCGACCGGCTTGTCGCGGTCGTCGCCGGTGAGCCGGTGAACCTGATCGAGACGCTGGCCGACCGGCTGGTCGCCGTCTGCCTGGCGGACGGGCGGGTGCTGGCCGCGACGGTGACCGTCCACAAGCCGCAGGCACCCATCGCGCACGAGTTCGTCGATGTGGCCGTCACCCTCACCCGGAGCCGTCGGTGAGCCGCGCGGTGCTCGCGCTGGGCGGCAACCTCGGCGACAGGTACGGCCGGCTGCGCGACGCCGTGCGCGCGCTCGACGACGTACTGCTGGTCGTGTCGGGGATCTACGAGACGTCGCCCTGGGGCGACCCGGCGCAGCCCGACTACCTCAACGCCGTCGCGCTCGTCGTCGACCCGGATGCCGATGCCCGAAGCTGGCTAGACCGCTGCCGGGCGCTCGAACGGGCCGCCGGCCGGGAGCGGGACCCGACCCGGCCGTACGGGCCGCGCAGCCTCGACGTGGACGTGATCGCCGTCTGGTCCGCCGACGACACCCCGGTGCGCAGCGACGATCCCGAACTGATCCTGCCGCACCCACGGGCGCACCTGCGGGCCTTCGTGCTGCGGCCGTGGATCGACATCCAACCGTACGGCCAGCTGCCCGGACATGGCTGGCTGACCGATCTGCTCAACCGCGAACCGGTCGCCACGGACCTGCCCGAACTGCGCCCACGGCCGGATCTGCCGCTAGAGTCGATCCAGTGAAGGTGCCTCGGACGACCGCGACGACGCTGTGGGTGCTGCCGTGACTGGGCCCGGACCCGGGGTCAGCCCCCGCGGGCAGGAGCCGGACGAGTCCCGGATGGGGCCCACGAAACTGTCGTCGCTCGTGGTGGCGGCGCTGGCGGCGGCGGCGATCGGCTGGCTGGTGATCAGCAACTGGTACGTCCGGATGCCCGTACTGCCTTGGCTACCCTCGGTGACTTTGGCGGCGTTGGCGGTACTTGAGGGATATGCCGCGGTCAATACGCGGGCCCGGATCGACCGCCAACCCGGCCAGGACCCGGTCGATCCGCTCCTGGTGGCGAGGTTCGTCGTGTTGGCCAAGGCCTCCGCACTCGCCGGAGCGATCTTCGCCGGCTTCTACGCCGGGCTGGTGCTCTGGCTGTTCATCCAGCAGACCCGGGCCGCGACCAACGATCTCCCGGCCGCCAGCGGCGGTCTGATCGCCGCGGTCGCGCTGGTCCTGGCGGCGCTCTGGCTGGAGCGAGCCTGCCGCGTCCCGGAGCGCCCGGAGGACCCCGAGGTGCCGGGCGAGCCCACCGACTGAGTCGATCGAGATTTGTCCTCGGGGGACCGCGGGGCCGGGCATCAGACACGGGGGGTGACGGCTGTGCCCTGTCGCGGGTACGGTGCCTGCGACCGGTACGGCTGAACAGGTCCTCGCGTGTACGTCGACTGGTCGCACCACGACCCTGGCTCACCGACGACGCGCCACGCGCCTCGGCCGGCCGGCACGGCAAGAGGAGACGCGATATGGCGTACGACGATTCGCCTTATCGCCGGCGGAACGCGGACAGCACCGATCCGGCCGGCCACGACCACACCGGAGACACCTGGTCCGCAGATCCGGACCTCGCCCGCGGCGCCGGCTACGGTGCCACCTCCGGCTACCAGACGAGTTCCTTCACCACGGCCGCCGGTTTCACCGCCGGCAACGCCCCGGAGGAGGACGCCGGCCTCCGGGCGTCGAGCCGTCATGGCGGCCGGCGACGGGCCGCAGCCGGGCTCGACGACGTCTTCGACGACCCGTGGCACGGCGAGCGGGGGCGCGACCGACTCGGGGTGCACCTGACCTGGGAATTCTTCCTGCTGATCGCGGTCGGCGGCCTCGGCTACCTGCTCTATCTGGCCGATCCGGACGTCACCGCCGCCAGCAACCTCGACCCGCTGCTGGCCTATGCCACCGGCCTCGGTCTGCTTGTTCTCGCCGCCGGGGTGACGCTGCGCGCCGGTGCGCCGAACCTCGCCATCGGTCCGGTCGCCATCGCGGCGGCGCTGCACTTCGCCGAGAACGGTGACGACGGTGTGCTGTCGGTACTGATCACCGTGGCGATCTGGGCGGTCGTGCTCGGTGCCGGCACCGGACTGCTGGTGACCGGGCTGCAGGTCCCCGGATGGGCCGGAAGCCTGATCGCCGCCTGCGTGGCGATCGTCTTCATCCAGCAGCGGCCGGCTCCGGTCGACCTCCAGGGCGCGTACGACCCGACCGGTCAGGCGGTCTACCTCTTCGGCGGCTTCGCCGTACTGGCGGTACTGGGCGCGATCTTCGGGACCGTCAAGGCGATCCGCCGGGGCGTGGGCAGGTCCCGCCCGGTCGGCGACCCGGCGGAGCGCCGTGGTGGGCTGGCCGCCGTGATCACCAGCGGAGCGACCATCGTGTCGATGGTCTTCGCGGCCGTCGGCGGGGTGCTGCTGGCCGCCCTGGGCGACGGCCCGGTCACTCCGTCGGTGGGCATGGAGTGGACGGCACTCGCCGTCGGTGCCGCGCTGCTCGGCGGCACCAGCGCCTTCGGTCGTCGTGGCGGCGTGTTCGGCACCTTGTTCGTGGTGGTCGGGCTGACCGTCTTCATTCGCTGGTCGGATCTGCGGGATTTCGACATCGCGTTGTACGCCACCGCTGCGGTCACCTTGGCGCTCGGGCTCGTGGTGACCCGCCTGGTGGAGGCCTTCGGTCGACCGCACGCGGCCAGGACCGGGCCGGTCGACGACGTTCGCGACGACGACGAGCAGCAGTGGGAGGAGCCGGAGCCGGAGCCGGAGCCGGCCCAGGACACCTGGACGCCGGCCGCTACCAGCCAGGAGTCCTGGTCGGCGACGTTGCCGGCGCAGCCGGCGCAGAACCGTGACCGTTGGGACACCGGCGACCGTTGGGAATAGCCGGTGCCATGAGCCGGCGAGTCGATGCCGGTCGGCACCGCGTCCGTGCCGGCCCCACGCCTGGCAGCGAGCCGGGTTAGGCTCGGCGTATGACCGAATCGCCCGCCTCGGACCACGCTCTGCCGACTTTCGCCGAGCTCGACCTGCTCTCGACCGAGGAGCTGCGGGAGCGGGCGTTCGACCTGGCCAGGGAGCGCCGCGATCTCGGCTTCTTCTGGTCGATCACCAAGCGGTTGTCACGGGCCGACGACGCCAGCGAGTTGGATGGCGCACCGAACTCGATCGGCCCGACGGTCGAGGACGCGGTCGCGATGTGGCGGGAGTTCACCGGCCACGAGTACGGCGAGGCCGAGCCGTTGCTGCGGGCGGCGTTCCTCGACTACCTACTGAACCACGACAAGTCGTAAGGCCGGCAACCGCGTCTGTCGATCGCCGGCCCCCGCCCCGGGGCGGGGGCGTCAACCGGCGTCGAGGATCCGTCGCCGGCTGACCACCCCGACGGGCTGGCCTGCGTCGTCGACCACCTGTGCGTACTCCGCGCCGCTGACCAGCAACCGGGCCAGCGCGTCGTAGAGCGAGGTGCCCAGGGCGAGGGTGGGTGCCGCCATGGCCGGGGGATCGGCGTCGGTCTCCAGCAGCTCCCGACTGATCGCGGTGACCGCGAGTCGGCGGATCGCCCGGTCCGTACCCACGAATTCCCGGACGAACGCCGTGGCCGGCTCGCCGAGCAGGGTCGCAGGTGCGGCGTACTGCTCCAGCCGGCCGCCTTCGGACAACACCGCGATCCGATCGCCGAGCCGGACCGCTTCGTCGAGGTCGTGGGTGACCAGCACGATCGTCTTGCGAACCTCGGCCTGCAGCCGCAGGAACTCCTCCTGCAGCCGTCCCCGGGCGATCGGGTCGACGGCGGAGAACGGCTCGTCCATCAGCAGCACGACCGGGTCGGCAGCAAGCGCGCGGGCCACCCCGACCCGCTGGCGCTGCCCACCGGACAGCTCGTGCGGATAGCGCCTGGCGTACGTGCCGGGTGTCAACCCGACCAACTCGAGCAGCTCGTCGGCGCGTCGGCGTACTCGTTCGCGGGACCACCCGAGCAGCCGGGGCACCGTGCCGACGTTGGTCTGGATCGTCTGGTGCGGGAAGAGACCGACGTGCTGGATGACGTAGCCGATGCGGCGTCGCAGCGCCACCGGGTCGACCGTGGTCACGTCCTCGTCGCCGAGCAGGACCCGGCCGGCGGTCGGCTCGATCAGCCGGTTGATCATCCGGAGCACGGTGGACTTGCCGCAGCCGGACGGCCCGATCAGGACCACCAGCTCGCCAGCGGGGATCTCCAGGGTGAGGTCCCGCACGGCCTCGGTGCCGTCCGGGAACCGTTTGCCGATGCCGGCCAGGGTGATCGCCGCCGCGCCACCGGTGTCCCGCACGGTACCGTCCACCTGTGTCCTTCCACCTGCTCACCGGCCGGGCCGATCCGGGTAATCCATGGTTCTCGGATCAGTACGTGCGGGACAACTGGCCAGCCATCGTCGAGGCGCTGGCCGAGCACGTGACCCTGACGGTACAGGCGGTCGCCATCGCCGCGTCGATAGCGGTGCCGCTGGCCGTGGTGGCCTACTGGTTCCGGCCGTTGACCGGTCCGATCCTGGCGCTGACCGGGGTTCTCTACACCATTCCGTCGCTGGCGCTGCTGGCCTTTCTGGCCCCGTACGTGGGGGCGACCAATCCCGCGTCGGTGCTGATCGCCCTGGTGCTCTACGCGTTGCTGCTGGTGGTGCGCAACTCTCTGGCCGGGTTGAGTCAGGTGCCGGCGGCGACCATCGAGGCGGCGGACGGCATGGGGTACGGCCGGTTCGGCCGGCTGTGGCGCATCGAGCTGCCGTTGGCCCTGCCCGGCATCCTGACCGGCCTGCGGTTGGCCACGGTCTCCACCGTCGCGCTGGTCACCATCGGCTCGCTGATCGGCTACGGCGGTCTCGGTGACCTGATCTTCAGCGGGTTCCGGAACAACTTCTACAAGGCACAGATCCTCACCGCCACACTGCTGAGTGTGGCGTTGGCGCTGGCCTTCGACCTGGTCCTCGCGGGAGCCGGCCGGTTGCTGACGCCGTGGGCGGCGCGGCGGGCCGCCTCGTGAGCCGCCGGTACGCCGCGGCGAACCCCGTCGAGCAAGCGGTGGTATGGCTCAACGATCCGCTGAACTGGACCAATCCGGGTGGGGTGCTCGACCGGCTCGGCGAGCATCTGGTCATCTCCGTCGCCGCGGTGGCGGTCGGGTGCCTGGTTGCCTGGCCACTGGGGCTGTGGCTGGGCCACCTCGGGCGCGGCGGCGGTCTGGTCGTCCTGGTGTCGAACATCACCTTGGCGGTGCCGACGATCGCGTTGTTGTCCATCCTGCCGTTGACCTTTCTGGGTTTCGGCCGGCCGCCGGTGATCCTGGCGTTGGCGGTGTTCGCGGTACCGCCGTTGCTGGCCAACGCGTACACCGGGATCCGTCAGGTCGACCCGGAGGTGCGTGAGGCGGCGCGCGGGATGGGGTTGTCCGGTTGGCAGGTGTTGCGCCGGGTCGAGTTGCCGCTCGCGGTGCCCTACCTGGCGGCCGGGTTCCGGACCGCCGCGGTGCAGGTGGTGGCGACGGCCGCGTTGGCGGCGTTCGTCAACGGTGGTGGCCTCGGGCAGATCATCAGCGCCGGGTTCGGACTGGGGATCTCGGTCGGTGGTGGGCAGATCCTGGCCGGTGGCCTGTTGGTGGCCGTACTGGCGCTGGGCACCGAGGGCGCGCTGGCGGTGCTCGAACGCGCGCTCACCCCGCTGCCGCTGCGGCGGACCCGGCGGCGGGCAGACGAGCAGGTCAGCGCGGTCGGTTCGGCCTGACCGCCGCCCACGGTGCGTCCGGACCGGATGACGATCTGGTGACAACCGATCTTCGGCGGTTGTCGGACCCTGCGGTGAGGATGTTCGGTAGACGGAACGGGTGACGGCATGCCGGCAAGGGCCGGAGGCTCCGTCGCGGCTGTCGTGCTGCCCGCAGCACGCTCGCGCGGGCCAGTTGCCGTGCCCTGTCGGACACGCGGCCGGCCCAGGTGGGTCGCGCCGGGACACAGGAGGCGGGCCAACATGCTTGCACGCACACGAATCGCGCTGGGCGCGGTCGGCACCCTCGCTGCGGCGGGATTCCTCGCCGGCTGCGGTGAGGCGGGATCCTCCGGTACCGACGCGCCGCAGGCCGGGGCGTCGGGGGCCGGCTGCGCACCGGTGGCCGGCGAGCAGTTGGTCGTCCTCGACGACGACCAGAGCCTGCAGAACACCGACAACATCGTGCCCGCCGTCAACGCGCAGGCGGCGCAGCCCGAGGTGCTCGGGGCGCTGGACACGGTGTCGGCGGCCCTGGACACCGAGCAGTTGATCCAGCTCAACCGGGCGGTCGACGTCGACCGAAAGACTCCGCAGGCGGCCGCTGAGGAGTTCGCCACGGCCCAGAGCCTGACCGACGCGATCGCCGCCGGTCCGGGGGGTGAGCTGATTGTCGGCGCGGCGAACTTCAGCGAGAGCCAGACCCTCGGCGAGCTGTACCGGATCGTGCTGACGGCGGCGGGATACGACGTCACCGTTCAGCAGATCGGCAACCGTGAGCTGTACGAACCGGCCCTGGAATCCGGCGAGATCCAGGTGGTTCCGGAGTACGCCGCGACCATGGCGGACTTCATCAACAACAAGGTCGAGGGGGAGAACGCACCAGCGATTTCGTCGTCGGATCTGGACGAGACGATGACCGGCCTGCGCCAGGTCGGCGAGCAGGTCGGCATCGTCTTCGGGGAGCCGTCGGCGGCACAGAACCAGAACGCGTTCGCGGTGACCAGCGAGTTCGCCGACGAGTATGGAGTCCGGACCCTTTCCGAACTGGCCGAGAAGTGTTCCGGCACGGCGACCATCCTCGGCGGTCCGCCGGAATGTCCGCAGCGGTCCAAGTGTCAGCAGGGTCTGATCGAGGTGTACGACTTCCGCGCCGGTGAGTTCAGCTCGCTCGATGCCGGTGGTCCGCAGACCAAGACCGCGTTGACGACTGGCGTGATCAGTGTCGGACTGGTGTTCTCGTCGGACGGCGCGTTGGCTGCGGGATAGTCGGCTTCCCGGCGGAGCGTGCCACCGCCCCGTCGGGGTGCCTGTCGTGCCTGCCCACTTGGACCTCAAGTGCCGCCCTTTCCGTTGATCTGGAGATGTGGGTAGGCTCGACAGCCATGTCCGCTCCTGAGGCCGAAGAGGAGCCGCGCCGCACGGTTCCGCTCAAGTGGCTCACCTGGGGTGGCCTGGGGTTGGCGCCACTAGCTGCGGTGTTGCTCCTGCTTGGCGACGGCGACGGGTCGTTGCGGCTGGCGATGGTGGTCGCTATCGCGGCGGTGATGTTGATCGGATTGTCCATTACTTTGCGTGGTGACGTCGAGACTATGCGCACCGATATGGAGGATGCGCTGGTCGAGGAGATGGATGTGCTCCGCGATGACGTGCGTAATGACATTTCGACTGCGGTTCGAGCCAGCCACCGCGCTTTCGGGGAGAAAGTGCAGTCGGTAGAGGACAGTGTCGAAGCGCTCCGTGGTCAGATGGACGCGGTTCGTGGCGAAGTGGTTCGCGCCGAAGCGGCCCGGGTGGAGTCCGCCCACGCGGACGCGGCGGCCCGCGACGCGCCCGGCTGGGATCGGGACGCACGGGGCCGGGAGCGCGACCAGCCCGGCGCGGACCGCGACGACTACGACCGGTTCGACTCGGCCGCGCCGGTGTCCTCCGTACCGGCGTCGTCGGTGCCAGCGTCCGGCCCGGCCGGCTACGGCGGTCAGTACCCGGCTGGCCAGTACGGCGCGGCAGCCGGCGGCCGCGCGTCGGTGCCGGCGGTCTCCGGTACGGTGCTGCCTCGCCAGCCGGCTTCGAACGGGGTGGCGCGGCGTACCGAGACGGTGCAGGCGACCAGCCGGCCACCCGGAATCGATCCGCGGGTCGACGCGGACGCGGGCGGCACTGTCTACGGCGGTGCCCGCCCCGCCTCCCGTGGCGGCGCGGCGATCGACGGTGAGTGGTCCGCCCCGTCGCCGCGTAGCCGACGCTCCGCCGAGCCCGATGAGGACTCCTGGACCGAACGCCGGCTACGCGAGCAGGCGGGCGACCGGTGGTCCTGGGACGGCGGTCGTGACGACGGCTCCGAGCAGCGGTACGGCGGTCGAGCCGACGAGCGGTGGGACGTGGGCCGGGCCGACGGCTACGGCACCGGCTCGCCGGTCGAGCGTCGGTCGGTGGGGCGCGACGACGACGGCTATCCCGCCCGGTCGGCCGGCACCACCGGCACCGGCCGGTACGCGGAGGACCGGGTGGGTGGCGACCGGCCGTCCGACGGCCGCTACGGGGATCGGTTCGACCGTGACGAGCTGCGGTCGCCGCGCGACGACGCCCGGTACGACGGGCCGGTGCCCGGGCCCGGGCGACTGGCGGACGAACCGCCATGGCGGGACGCCCGGTGGGACCAACGCGGCGCCGACCTCCCGACGGACGGCCCGCCGCCGCGCCGGGCCGCCCTGCCCGCGCTGCCGGCCGGCAGCGGCGCCGAGGTGACCCCTTGGTCGTCCGGCCCCGTCGAAGCGGAGCCGGGGCGGCGCAGCCGTCGTTACCGGGACGAGGAGGACACCGGTCGGCGGTTGCGCGACGACGACGGCGTGGGTGGGCGTCGGTCGCGTGAGTACGGGGCGGAGCCGGGTCGGCGCTACGGCGACGAGGGTGCCAACGGCAGTCGGTACCGCGACGCCGACGATGGCGGTGGTGGCCGCCGGTTCCGTGACTACGAGGAGGACACCGGTCGGCGGTTGCGCGACGACGACGGGCGTGGCGGCCGGTACCGCGACGACTACCAGCACTCCGACGACCGCCGCTGGCGGTGACCGGCGACGGTCACTTGTCGATGTCGCCGACCACGAAGAACATCGAGCCGAGGATCGCCACGAGATCGGGCACCAGGCTGCCCGGGATCAGCGTCGCCAGCGCCTGCACGTTGGCGTACGACGCGGTCCGCAGCTTGAGCCGCCACGGGGTCTTCTCGCCCCGGGACACCAGGTAGTAGCCGTTGACGCCGAGCGGGTTCTCGGTCCAGGCGTAGGTGTGCCCCTCGGGGGCCTTGACCACCTTGGGTAGTCGCACGTTCACCGCCCCGGCGAGCTGGTCGACCCGGTCCAGGCAGCGGCGGGCCAGGTCGAGCGAGACGTACACCTGGTCGAGCAGGACCTCGAAGCGAGCGTGGCAGTCGCCGGTGCTGCGGGTGACCACCGGCACGTCGAGCTCGCCATAGGCCAGGTACGGCTCGTCCCGGCGTAGGTCGAGGTCGAGTCCGCTGGCCCGGGCCACCGGCCCGGAGGCACCGAACGCGGCGGCGGTGTCGGCGTCGAGCACTCCGACGCCGACCGTACGGGCGAGGAAGATCTCGTTGCGGCGGATCAGCCGGTCCAGGTCCGGCATCCGGGACTCGACCTGGCCGATCGCCTCCCGGGCGCGTCGGGTCCAGCCGGCCGGGACCTCCTCCTTGAGCCCACCCACCCGGTTGAACATGAAGTGCATCCGGCCGCCGGAGACCTCCTCCAGCACGGCCTGCAGCGTCTCGCGCTCCCGGAACGAGTAGAACACCGGGGTGAGCGCCCCGATCTCCAGCGGATAGGAGCCGAGGAACATCAGGTGGTTGAGCACCCGGTTCAGTTCGGCCAGCGCGGTCCGCAGCCAGACGGCCCGCTCCGGCACCTCGATCCCCATCAACCGTTCGACGGCGAGCACCACGCCCAGCTCGTTGGCGAAGGCCGACAGCCAGTCGTGCCGGTTCGCCAGCATGATGATCTGCCGGTAGTCCCGGACCTCGAACAGCTTCTCGGCGCCCCGGTGCATGTAACCGACGACCGGCTCACAGGAGACCACCCGCTCACCGTCGAGAAGCAGCTTGAGTCGGAGTACACCGTGGGTGGACGGGTGCTGCGGGCCGACGTTGAGCACCATGTCGGCGGTGTCCAGCCCGGTGCCGGTGCCGACGGTCAACTGGCGCAACCCGCCTGCCGGGTCGGCCGGGGGCAGCGATCCGGTATCGGAGACCATGCCGGTCATCGTCGCATGCCGGTCTGCCCGGCGGCGCGAACCCAGCGGCCGGCGGTCAGGCCAGCAGGGAGCCGGTGTCGATGTCGGCGCCGACCGGTTGGATCAGCCACCAGTGTCCGCCCAGCCCGTACGGGTCGGTCAGCTCGGTGGCGGTGCCGGCGGCCGACAACGCGGCAAGGTAGCCGCGCGGGTCGGTGCCGGCCAGGGCCAGCGGCGGCCGCCCGCCGGACACCCCGAGCGCGGGCAGCACGTCGCGTTGCCGGCGCAGCACCGGCGGGGCCGCGCCCGCAGCGGCAGCACCTCCGGCGCCGGCGGCCGCGGTGGCACCGGCGGCGGCGACCGAGTCGATCGCCACGTGGGCGGTGATGTCGCAGGACCCGTCCGGCACCGGGGCCACCGAGCGACCGGCGCGGAAGCCGGTCAGCGTGCCGGTGGCCGGGCGTTCGGCGTACCGGTGCCCGTAGTCGACGGCGACGGCGACCCCGCGCCGCAGCGTCCGCACAGCGGCCGCCCACGCCTCGTCCCGGCTGCGGCCGAGCTCCGCCGAGGCCCCGTCGGCCAGCGGCGGCCACCAGCGGGCCAGCCAGGCGGCGTCGGCGTCGGCGAGTACGCCGCCGGGCCGCTGTGCCCCGGTCGCCGGGTCGACCAGGACGTAGTGCAGGTCGTCGCCGTGGCGCACGGCCAGGTCGAGCGGTACGTTGTCCAACCACTCGGTCGCGACGAGCACCCCGCAGGCCTCGGTCGGCGGCGCGGTCCGCCAGCCGACCGGGTGAGGCAGCCCGGCCGGCCGGGGCGCGAGGTCGACCCCGGTGAGCCGCAGCCGCGCGGCGAGCGGTCCGTCGGTGGTCCCGGTCAGCTGGTGTACGGCGGTGAGCAGCTCGCCGCCGCCGGCTCCCAGATCGACGAGGTCGAGCCGGTCGGGGTGGCCGAGCTGCCGGTCCACCCGGTGCAGCAGTTCCAGTACCGCCCGGGCGAACGGTGCCCCGCTCTGCGCGCTGGTCCGGAAGTGGGCGGCTGGCACGGGGGTACCGCCGGTCACATAGAAGCCGTGTGATCCGTACAACGCGGTGGTGATGGCTTCCCGCCAGGTCGGCACCGGGCCACCCTAGAGCAGCGGGCCCCCGCTGGAGCAGCGGGCCCCCGCTGGAGCAGCGGGCCCCCGCTGGAGCAGCGGGCCCC
>NZ_JBHMIM010000082.1:0-21936 GCF_048060115.1 Micromonospora sp. LOL_023 | reverse complement strand
CACGCCACCGAGGCCGGCCGCCACCAGGGCTGGCTCCCCGAAGAGATGAACAAGTCCATCCACTCCATCGAGCACTGGCTCGGCCACGAGTCGTGTCGGGTGATCACCTGCTCGGATCACATGCGGCGGGAGGTCAGCCACCTGCTGGAGCTGCCGGCGGCCCGGGTGGACGTGATCGCAAACGGGGTGGACGACCGGAGGTGGCGTTCGTCGGCGCGGGCGGTCGCGGCGGCCCGTCAGCGGTACGCCGCCGACGGCCCGCTGATCGGCTTCGCCGGACGGCTGGTCTACGAGAAGGGCGTCCAGCACCTGATCGCCGCCCTGCCGTGGCTGCGTCAGCGGCACGCCGGGCTGCGGGTGGTCATCGCCGGCGACGGTCCGTACCGGGGTGAGCTGCAGGCTCAGGCCGAGCGCCTCGGCGTCGCCGACCTGATCGACTTCGCCGGGTTCATGACCGAGTCGCAGTTGCCGGCGTTGCTGGGGGCGACCGACGCGACCGTGGTGCCGAGTCTCTACGAGCCGTTCGGCATGGTCGCCCTGGAGGCGGCGGCGGCTGGCGCTCCGCTGGCGGTGTCGGCGACCGGTGGGCTCGCTGAGATCGTCGAGCCGGGGGTCACCGGCACGACGTTCCGGCCGCAGGACGCCCACGGGCTGGCCCAGGCGGTGCACGCGCTGCTGTCCGACGAGGTGTTCGCCCGGCGGGTGGCCCGCTCGGCCCGGCAGCTGGTGACCCGGCGCTACGGCTGGTCGACGATCGCGGCGCAGACCGCGGCGACGTACGCCACGGCGGTCCGGGAGGCGCCGAGCTTCAACACCCGACGGGCGGCGGCCCAGCTGTCCGGTGGCGTACAGAAGATCGTCGTACCGGAGGGGAACCTGCTCGCGACCGCCGGTGCCGCCTCGTAGCGAGGACGCGGCAGCGCCACCGGACCCCGCCTCATCGGCTGTTAGGCCGAGGGCCCGAGCGAAACGGCGGGAGATCGCCGGTTCTCCAGCTGATATCCCATCACCAGCCCTGCGATTACTGTATGCAATCGCGGGCTGACGATGGGAGACCGGATCGTGCGACCGGATCTGATCGCGGACCGCTACCGGCTGATTCGCCCGGTCGGTAGCGGCGGGATGGGGCGGGTCTGGCTGGCCCGCGACGAGGTCCTGCACCGTGACGTCGCGGTCAAGGAGGTGCTGCCACCGGACTGGATGACCGACGCCGAACGCGACGTCCTGCGGCAACGAACGCTGCGTGAGGCGCGCAGCGCCGCCCGGCTCAACCACCCCAACGTGGTACGCATCTACGACGTCCGCCACGCCGGGGGCGCTCCGCTGATCGTGATGGAGTACGTCCGGTCCCGTTCGCTGCATCAGGTCGTCGCCGAGGACGGCCCGCTGCCGCCGGTCCGCGTCGCGGCGATCGGCCGACGGGTGCTGGCCGCGCTGCGGACCGCGCACGGCTGCGGCGTGCTGCATCGGGACGTGAAGCCGCACAACGTGCTGATCGGTGTGGACGGCCGGGTGGTGCTGACCGACTTCGGACTCGCCACCCTCGACGGCGACGGGGCGATCACCCGGACCGGCATGGTGATGGGCTCGCCCCAGTACATCGCCCCGGAACGGGCCCGCGACAGCGTGTCGAGCGTGGCCGCCGACCTGTGGTCACTCGGCGCGACGATGTACGCCGCCGTGCAGGGTCACTCCCCGTACGCCCGGTCCACCCCGATGGCGACGCTGATCGCACTGGCCACCGCGCCGCCGGACCCGGCCACCCGGGCCGGCCCGTTGCGCCCGGTCCTGGCCGGCCTGCTACGCCGCGATCCGCGGCGGCGGATCGACACCGACGAGACGGACCGGTTGCTGCGTCGGGTGGCCGGCAGCGGTTCGGACCGGTCGCCGGCGTCGACCTGGCCACGACTGCGCGACGTAGCGTCGCGGTTACGGGTTCCTGGGACCTTGACCCGGTAGGGTCGGCAGCGACTGTCCCGACACGCACCGTGGAGTCTGTAATGGACGCTTCCGCTGTCGCCAGCGCACCGGACCCGGGCGTCCTGCCGGGCGACCCCGGTCCACCGCTGCTGACCTGCTTCGACGACGCCACCGGGGAGCGGACCGAGCTGTCCACGCTGGCTCTCGGTGCGTGGGCGGCCCGGACGGCGGCACTGCTGCACGACGGCTGCGGGCTGGGTGCCGGCGATCGCGCGGCGGTGCTGCTGCCGCCACACTGGCAGACCGCGGCGGTGCTGCTCGGCGCCTGGTCGATCGGGGTGTCCGTGTCGATCCGGCTGGCCGCCACCGCCGGGCTGCCGGTGCTCGGTCCCGGCACGGACGAGCCGCTGGACGCCGTCTTCGCGGCCCGGGGCCGGGTCGACGACTGGTTGGAGGACGTGCCGGTCGCCCGGCACCGCTTCGTGCTCGACGTGGGCCCGAAGGCCGCCCCGGGCCGCCCGGCGCCCGACGGCTACCGCACATTCCTCACCGAGGCGACCCGCCACGGCGGCCGGGTCCCGGCGTACGCGCTGGTCCGCCCCGGCGACCCGGCCGGCGACGACGGCACCAGCTACGCCGAGTTGGGCACGGTGGCGCTGGGCATCGCCGAGCAGCAGGACATCACCGCCGGTGACCGGGTGCTGATCGACGCCGGCCAGCACGAGCATCCGCTGTTCTGGCTACTCGCGCCGCTCGCGGTCGGCGCGTCGGTGGTGCTGTGCGTCAACATGAACCCGGATCTGCTCGACGTCCGCGTCGCGACCGAAGGTGTCACCCGGGTACTCTGACCAAGCACTATAGACATTTGACGGCTTCCCGCCTCGGCCATAGTGGTGGGTGCGATGATCGGAGCCGCGACCGCGTCTGACAGAGTGACCTCCGCTGAGAAGATGACCTTGGAGGATACTCGACCATGATGGGTCCGTCGCACGCCCTCTCCGGTGCCACCGCGTGGCTGGCCGGTTGTTGGGCGCTAGACCAGTTCGCCGGCTACGAGCAGACGCCGCTGATGATCGCGGTCGGCACCGCCGTCTGCGCCGGCGGCGCCCTTTTCCCGGACCTGGACCTGTCCGGCAAGGTCACCCGCAACCGGGGCGGCGCCACCGTCGCCCGCACCTTCGGGGTGGTGTCGCTGTTCGTCGCCGAGGTCGTCGAAAAGATCTCGCTCGGCGTCTATCACGCCACCAAACTCAGCAAGGACCCGCACCGCAACAACGGACACCGGACGCTCACCCACACGATCCCGTTCACAGCGCTGGTCGGCTGGGGCACCACCGCGCTGTGCGCCGCGTACGGCAAGTGGGCGGTGATCGGCATCCTGTTCTTCATGATCGGGCTCGCGTTGCGTGGACTGTTCGACGAGTGGGCCAAGCGCGCCGGCTGGGTGATCGTCACCCTGGTGTCGGCCGGCGCGGCGTACTTCACCTACCTGCACCTGCCCGGCGACCGTGGCTATCCGATGCTCGGCTTCGCCGTCGGCGTCGGCTGCTTCGTACACATCCTCGGCGACCTGGTCACCCGGGCCGGCGTACCGATTCTGTGGCCGATCCCGACCGGCCGGCGGATGTGGCGGATGATCGGCCCCCCGGACCGCTTCTCACTGCGGGCCGGCAGCAAGTTCGAAGTCGTCGTGGTACGCAGCGTGCTCACGGTGATCTCGGTACTGGCCATCATCGGGCTGGC
This sequence comes from Micromonospora sp. LOL_023, assembly GCF_048060115.1. NCBI lineage: Bacteria > Bacillati > Actinomycetota > Actinomycetes > Micromonosporales > Micromonosporaceae > Micromonospora > Micromonospora sp. LOL_023. The sequence goes on along the minus strand of NZ_JBHMIM010000082.1, from coordinate 18,273 downwards.
GATCCCGGCCGTGACCCGGTACTTCGCCAATAGCTGACCCGACGCTGTCACGCCGGGGTGCGCTGCACCGGCACCGCGAGACCCCAGGCCTCGACCGACTCCAGGGTGTCCACCTGACCGCCTTCGGCGACCCCGTCGCAGGAGATGTCGACCACCTCGCTCTTGTGCGCGAGCAGGTACGGACGGGCACCGCCGTCGGCGTTGGCCAGGATCGCGATGGCCGACCAGTGCCGGCGCCCGAACACCATCGGGTAGCTGCGCATCCCGGCGTACGTCGCGCAGATCAGCACCTCCGGGTACGGCAACGCCGCCACCCGACGCACCGCGTCGACGGTGATCCCCGGCATGTTCACCGGAAACACCACCACCGCCTCGGCGTCGACGCCCTTGAGGGCGTCCAGACCGACCCGCAGCGACGAGCCCAGCCCGGTCCCCCACGCCCGGTTGACCACGACCGTGGCACCGCTCAGGTCGGCGGTGTCGCGCACCAGGCCGGCGGAGGCGCCGAGCACCACCACGACCGGATCGCAGCCGGTCTCCCGCACGATGTGCAGCGCCCGCTCGACCAGCAGCTGGTCGCCGCGGTACAGCAGGGCCTCCGGCCCACCGATCCGCCGACCCCCGCCAGCCGCAATGATCATCCCCGCGATCCGACTCAGCTGAGCCACCCCCGCAACGCTGCCCGGCCGGTCATGCCGGGCGAACCGGCACCGGCGAGCCCGCCGCCGCCGGTCCAATGGAACGCACAACGGTCCCAACGATCAGCTGCGGATCAGGTGTCGCCAGCCGCCGGTCGGGACTCGCCCAGTGCCCGCCGGCGCGGCGTCCTCAGCCTGCGTCGGCGTAGCAGGCCACCGTCGAGGCGTCCAACGGCACCCGCACCGGGGTGGCGTCGAACAACGTCGCCGTGGCCTGCTCGGCACAGCGACGCAACGCGGCGGTCACCTCGTCGGCCTGCGCCGCGGGGCAGTGCACCACCACCTCGTCATGCTGGAAGAAGACCAGCTCGGCGTCGGTGCCCGCGAGCGCCTGCCGGACGGTGGCCAGCAGGATCAACGCCCACTCGGCGGCGGTGGCCTGGATGACGAAGTTGCGGGTGAACCTGCCCCGGGCCCGCGCGCCGGCACCGGGCGGCTCCGGCGGCAACGGATCGATGCCGGGCTCACCGAGCGCCGCCGCCGGCCCGGCCAGGTGGGCCGTGCCGGCCGGCGGGCAGGTGCGGCCCAGCCAGGAGCGGACCAGCCCGCCGGCCTCGCCGGTGCGGGCGGCGGACTCGACGTACTCGAAGGCGACCGGGTAGTTGCGGCGCAGCACGGCGAGCGCCGGCACGGCCGCCCCGCCGGTCTGCCCGTACATGGCACCGAGCAGGGCGACCTTGGCCCGGTCCCGGTCACCGCCGAACGCGTCGCGGGCCAGCGCGGCGTACAGGTCGCCGGCCGCAGCGGCGGCGGCCAGCCGGCGGTCGCCGGACATCGCGGCGAGCACCCGGGGCTCCAACTGGGCGGCGTCGGCGACGACGAAGCACCAGCCGGGGTCGGCGACGGCCGCCCGGCGGATCACCTTGGGGATCTGCAGCGCCCCGCCGCCCCGGGTGGCCCAACGGCCCGAGACCACACCACCGGCGACGTACTCGGGCCGGAACCGGCCGTCCCGCACCCACGCGTCGCGCCACGTCCAGCCGTGCGCCGTCCAGATCCGGTGCAGTTCCTTGTACTCCAGCAGCAGTGGCACCGCCGGATGGTCCACACCACGCAGCACCCAGGCCCGGGTGTTCGGCACGCTGATCCCGGCGCGGGCGAAGGCGCGCAGCACCTCGGCCGGCGAGTCGGCGTGCAACTGCCGTACGCCGAACGCGGCGGCGATCCGCGCGGACAGCTCGCCCAGCCGGCGAGGCTGCCCACCGACCGGCGACGGCGGGCCGAGCAGCTCGGTCAGCAGCGCGTCGTGCACATCGGCGCGCCACGGCAGGCCGGCGGCGCCCATCTCGGCCGCGGCCAGCGCGCCGGCCGATTCGGCGGCGACCAGCAGCCGGAACCGGCCGGGGCGCTCAGTGCCCGCGATGCGGCGCTGCTGGTCGGCGTAGACGGTGGCGAGGGTGCCGAGCGGGTCGGCCACGGTCGCCGAGGTCGGCACGTCGTCGAACAGCGCGGTCTGGCCGTGCCCGGGTGGCGCCGCGCTGGGCGCGGGCGGGTCGGGTGGTACCGGCGCGCCGGTGAGCCGGGCGTACGCGGCGGCGAGCGACCGCGGCTCGCCCCAGCGTCCGTCGTAGCCGAGTAGCAGCGCCTCGGTCAGCTCGACGTCGTGACACCGCTCGACCCGCACGCGGGCGCGTAGCAGCGCCGGGTAGATCGCACCGGTGGCAGCCCACAGCATCCGTGGTGGCGCCGGACCGCGATCGGCTGCGGCCGGGTCGGTCGGGCGTGGTCGGCCGGCCAGCTCCGCCATGCGGGCGGTGAGGTCCGGTACGACGTCGGTGCGGCCGGCGGGCGTGCCGTCGGGGCGTAGGCGCCGCAGTGCGCCGCCCCCGTCCGCCACCGCTGTCACCGCCATCAGCACTGCACCATTCTCACCTGCTGGTCCGACAGCGGCAGGTGGTCGGCGGAGCACGGTAGTGGCAGCCGTCGAACGGGCCGGCGGATCTTAGCGGTGGACGACAACCCATGGAAGCGCTCCCATAGGCGACCGCTCCGTCATGTTGATCACAGCAACCAACCGTTTACCCCAGACAGGCGCGGCTCATACCGTTTGCGCCAGCTTCGCCAAGATCACCTGCCCGGGACCCGATTGCAGCCAGGCAGGTGGGATCGGGATCACCAGCCGACATCGCACACTCGCCGAGATCGCACACTCGCCGAGATCGCAGCACGAAAAGCACTCGAAGGAACCCCATGACGCAGGTCATCGTGGCCGCGACCCCGTTCCACGGCCACTTCGGTCCACTTTACACAATTGCTGCCGATCTGGCAGCCCGTGGACACGAGGTGCTGTTTCTGACCGGATCGCGGTTCGCCGACCGCGTCACGAGCGCCGGCATGCATTTCGTGGCGCTCGACCCGAGCGCCGACTTCGACGACCGGGCGATGACCGCCGAGTTCCCCGCGTTCGCCGACGTGACGCCCGGCCCGCCACTGCACGAGTTCTTCTGGACCCAGGTGTTCGCCGACGCCATCGAACCGCAGTACCGTCAGCTCCTGCAGATTCTCGCCGAGTTCCCCGCCACCGTCATTCTGCACGACACGGTCTTCCTCGGCGCGCTGGCCTTCCCGCTGCGCCCGCAGGACGCCGACCGGCCGACCACCATCGCGCTCGGCGTACTGCCACCGATGCTGCTCAGCGACGACGCGCCACCGTTCACCACGGGCGAGCAGCCACTGTCGGACACCACCGGGCGGACCGCCCGCAGCCGGGCACTCAACGCCGAGATCCGGTCCGTCTACGCACAGACGCAGCAGTATCTGGAAAAGTCCTTCGCCACAGTCGGCGCCACCCTGCCCGAGTTCATTTTCGACAGTGTCATCACCCGACCCGACCACTACCTGCAGCTGACCTCGCCAAGTTTCGAGTACCCCCGATCCGACGCCCCGGAGTCGTTCCGGTGCATCGGGGCACTGCCCCAGCCGTCGACCACGACGTACCGGACACCGGCCTGGTGGCCCGAGCTCAAGTCCGGGCGCCCCGTCGTCGTCGTCACTCAGGGCACGCTCGCCAACGACGACCTGTCGGAGCTGATCGAACCGACCATGCACGGCCTCGCCGACCTCGACGTCCTGCTGGTCGTGGCGACCGCCCGGTCGGACGGCCCCGACGATCTCCGCCGGCTGGTGCCGCAGCCACCGGCGAACGCCAGGATCGAAGGCTACGTCCCGTTCGACCGGCTGCTGCCGTACGCCGACGTCCTCGTCACCAACGGCGGCTACGGTGGCGTCCACACCGCACTGCACAACGGGGTGCCGCTCGTGGTCGCCGGCGACACCGAGGACAAGCCCGACGTCGCAGCGCGGGTCGCATGGTCCGGGGTCGGGGTGGACCTGCGAACGGGACGGCCGGCACCCGAGGCCGTCCAGGCGGCCGTACGGACTGTCCTCGCGGACCATCGGTTCCGCCGGGCCGCGCTGGCCATACGCGACGAGTTCCGTCAGTTCGACCCGTTGAGCGCGATCGCCGCCGTCGTGGACGGCTCCCCGTCGGCCGGGAAGCAGCAGTGAGCGCTGCCCCCGTACTCGATGACCGGCTCACTGCCGCGCTCGGCACCCGGCTCGACCGGCTGGCCCGGGCCGAGCAGCGCAAGCTCGGCTTCCCCGGCTGGTCGACGCCGCTGCCCGAGGAGCTGGTCCCGTTCCTGTCATACGAGCTGAACAACTACGGCGACCCGGCGGTGGACCCAGTGTTCCCCTGGCACACCAAGGACCTCGAACGCGAACTGGTCGACGAACTCGCCGACCTGTTCGGCGCGCCGCCGCGGCAGTGCTGGGGCTACGTCACCGCAGGTGGCAGCGACGGCGTGCTGGCCGGACTGTGGCTGGCCCGGCAGCGGCTACCGCAGGCTCGGGTCTACCACTCCACCGCCGCGCACCCCAGTGTCCGGCGGGCCGCGGAACTGCTCCGGATGCCAGCGGTGGCGGTGCCGGCACAGCCGTCGGGCGAGCTCGACTACGACGAACTGTACCGGCGCTGCACGGCCGACCCTGAGCTGCCCGCCGCCGTGGTGGCGACGATCGGCACCACGTTGAGCGAAGCCGTCGACCAGGTGCCGCGGATCCGGGCCGTGCTGCGCGAGGCCGGCGTCGCCGGTCGGTACGTCCACTCCGACGCCGCGCTGGCCGGCGTGCCGTTGGCCCTCACCGCCGAGAGCCGACCGGACTTCGGGCTCGGCGCCGACGGCTCGGACAGCCTGTCGATCAGCGGCCACAAGTTCTTCGGCACACCGTTCCCCTGCGGGGTCCTGCTCTCCTGTACCGGAAACCGCGCCGCCGCCGTCGACGACCAGTTGATCTGCGGAGCGCCGGACACGATGAGCAGCTCCCGCAACGGTCACGCCACGTTGCTGCTGTGGTACCAGCTGCGCCGGCGAGGTCTGGCCGGGCTCCGCGCGCAGGCGCAACGTAGCCGGTCCGTCGCGGAGTACGCCGAACAGCGCCTCAGCCACATCGGCTGGCCGGCGTGGCGCAGCCACCGGTACGCGATGACCGTGGTCCTGCGGTGCCCACCGCAGGCAGTACTCAACCAGTGGCATCTGCCCCGCATCGGCGGGCTGAGCCACATCGTCTGCACCCCGGGCGTGACGCACGCCCGGATCGACCAGTTCGTCGCCGCGGTGCACGCCGCCGCGGCCAGGAAAGGACGACCCGGCCATGTCACGACCGACGACCTGCAGTGTGGTGGTCCCGACCTACAACCGATCGCGGCTGCTGAGCTACACCCTGGAGGCGTTGACGGCTCAGGACCTGCCGGCTGACCGGTTCGAGGTCCTCGTCGTCGACGACGGATCGACCGACGACACCGCAGCGGTGCTCGACGCCTACCGTGGCCGGCTCGACATCAAAGGGCTGCACCAGCCCGACGAGGGGTACCGGGTGGCCGCGGCCCGCAACCTCGGCATCGCGCACGCCCGCAACGACGTGTGCGTCCTGCTCGACTCCGGGGTGCTGCCACACTCCGGCTGTCTGCGTGCCCATTTGGACAGCCACCGCGCCGACCAGCAGCCACGGGCCGTCATCGGCTACGTGTACGGGTTCAACCTCGACAACGAGGACGCCGAGGTGATCACCTCGATGGTCGATCCGCACGACGCGGACGCCGCCATCGCGACGCTCGCGGCCGACGGCCGCTGGCCGGACATGCGCGACGACTTCTACCGCCGGTACGACGACGACCTGTCGACTCTGCCGGCCCCGTGGACGGTGTTCTGGACCTGCAACGTCTCGGCGCGTACCGCACAGCTCCGCGCGGTGGGCGCCTTCGACGAGGCGTTCCGCAGCTGGGGCGGCGAGGACGTCGACCTTGGCATCCGGCTGCAGCTGGCAGGTGCGCGCTTCGAGGTCAACCGGGCGGCCACCGCGCTGCACTACCCGCATGACAAGGCCTTCGCCGACCACATGGCGACCCTGGTGCCGAACTACTGCTACATCGCCGACAAGTACGACACCCCGACGATCCGGCTGCTCCCGGCCATCCCCACCGTCAACCCGTTCAACCTCAACGAGGTCGCCGCGTTCCTCGACCTGCCCCGCTGCGCCGACGTCCTGGCGGCCCGGTCGTGACCAGACGATGGGTCCTGGCGCGGGCCCTCGCGCTCGTACCCGGTGCCGGGGCCGGGCCGGTGACCGTGCTCGTCGGGCTGAGCCTGCTGATCGGTGTGCTGCCGGTGGTGTTCGTGGTTGCCAGCAGCAGTCTGCTCGGCACCGTTCCGGACCTCCTCGCTGGCGGCTGGACCACCGCGGCGCAGCGCCAACTGGCCACCACCTTCGCGGCGGCGGCAGGCGCGCTGCTGCTGCGGGAGCTACTCATCCCGGCGCAGGTCGCGGTCGGTGAGCTGGCCGCCCGCCGAATCGACGGCGGCCTGCTCGACGACCTGATGGCCGGAGCCCTCGCCACCGACGACCTGGTGCCGCTGACCGACCACCGGGTCACCGAGTCGCTGCGGACCGCGGTCCGGGAGCTCGAAGAAGGGGTACGCAGCCCCGGGCAGGCAGCCGTCGGGGTGCTGGTGCTGACCTCCCGGGTCATCGAATGGCTCGGCTACTGCCTGGTGGTGGCCGTACTGCTGGTCTGGTGGGCCGGGCCGCTGCTCGCCGCCGCGGTGCTGCTGTTCCGCCGGGCCCAGCGGCACGGTCTACGCCGCTACGCCGAGGCGCGTACCGCGTTGGCCGGCGCCGAACAACGGGTCGACTACCTCAGACGTCTGGCCATCGAGCCGGGCGCGGGCAAGGAGATTCGGGTGTTCGGGCTGATCCGGTGGCTGCGCGACGAGCTGGACGCCGCCTACCGGGCATGGCTGACCCCGGTGTGGGCCGCCCGGCGGGCTGCCTACCTGCGACCGTTCTACCTGGTGACGGCGATCGGGGTGGTGGCAACCGCAACCGTGCTGGGCACGGTTGGCCTACTGGCCCCCGGCAGTCTCACCCTGACGGCGTTCTTCCTGGTCACACAGGCAACCCTGGCGGCGGTGCGGCTCGGTGAGTTCTATCCGGAGACCGATCTGCAGGTCACGGTCGGCATGCGGGCGCGCGACGCTGTCGACCGGTTCCTAGCCGAGACCGCCCGAGCCGGCGCGGCACCGCACCGGCGACCCGCCGCACCGGCGGGCGTGGCGACCGCCGAGGTGCCGGTGCCGGCACCGCAGCACGCCATCCAGTTCGACGCGGTCACGTTCCGCTACCCCGGTGCAGAGCGGCCCGTTGTCGACCGTCTAGACCTCACCCTGGCCGCCGGGCGGTGCACCGCTATCGTCGGGGTCAACGGGGCCGGAAAGTCCACGGTGGTCAAGCTGCTGGCCCGACTCTACGAGCCCGACAGCGGCGCGGTGCGCCTCGACGGCCGCGACATCGCCAGCTTTCCGGTCGACGCCTGGCGGCGCAACCTGACGGTGACCTTTCAGAACTTCGCCCGGTACGAGGCGTCGGCGGCCGACAACATCGGCTTCGGCGACGTCCACTCGCTCGACGACCGGGCGGGAATCCGGGCCGCCGCCCGGGCCGCCGGGATCGCCACCGACCTCGACCGGCTGCCCGACGGGCTGGACACCCCGCTGGCCCGCCACGTCACCGGCGGCACCGAGCTGTCCGGCGGGCAGTGGCAGCGGATCGCGCTGGCCCGCGCGTTGTTCGCGCTGCGGCGCGGAGCGCCGGTCCTGGTGCTCGACGAGCCGACCGCGAGCCTGGACGTCTGGGCCGAGGCCCGGTTCTACGAGGAGTTCATGCAGCTGGTACGCGGGTCGACGACCCTGCTGGTGTCGCACCGGTTCGCCACCGTACGGCACGCCGACCACATCGTCGTACTCGATCAGGGCCGGGTGGTCGAGCAGGGTGACCACGCGCAACTGATGGCGCACGACGGCCGGTACGCCCAGATGTTCCGCCGCCAGGCGGCCCGGTTCGCCGAGGTGTCGACGTGATCCGCGCGGCCGGCCGGATGCTCGCGGGGGCCTGGCGGGCCAGCCGCAGCCGGACGTTGGTCGCCGCCGGGCTGACACTGCTCGGCGCGGTGGCCAACCCGTTGATCGCGCTCACCCTGGCGTACCTGACCCAGCAGGTGGTGGCCGGACGTCCGACGACGGCTGCCGTGGCCGGCGCGGTGGCAGCGGTGCTGGCCGTTGCGGCGCTGGTCTGCGCGCACTTCAGCCACGTGGCGTACTTCGAACTGGCAGAGCTCGCCGAGGTCGAATTCGACCAGCGGCTCGCCGCTCTGTCCAACGGCTCGATCGGGTTGTCCCACCACGAGCGGTCCGACCTCGCCGACCGGTTCACCGTGCTGCACCGGGAGGTTCGGCAGTTCCACACCGGCCTCGGCGCGGTGCTCAGCCTCGGCGGGCTGGCCGTCGCCATGATCGGCACGGTCGTGCTGCTCACCTCGGTCAGTCCGCTGCTGCTGTTGTTCCCGCTCACGGTCGCGGCGCCGTTGCTGGCCGCTGGCACCGCCGAGCGGCTGCTGGACCGGGCCCGGACCAGATCGGCTGAGGCGACCCGTCGGGCGCGCAACCTGTTCGGCCTCGCCACCTCGGTTCAGCACGCCGGCGAGCTGCGGATCTTCGGGTTGGGCGGGCAGCTGCGCGACCGCCACCGGGCACTGTGGTCCGGCGCGACCGACGAGCTGTGGGCCGGTCAGCTGCGCGCCGGCCTGATCCGTGCGGCAGGCCAGGCGGCGTTCGCGCTGGCGTACTGCGGTGCCGTCCTGGTCGCTGTGGCGCAGGCGGTCTCCGGCGCAGCTGGGGTCGCCTCGGTGGTGCTGGTGGTGGCGCTGGCCGTGCAGGTCAACCACCAGGTCACCACGGCGGTGGCGCTGACCCGGAATCTGCATCGGATCGCCAGCGCCTACCGGCACGTGGACGAGTTGCACGGCGAGGTGAGCCCGCCGGAACCCGCCACCCGTCGGGTGCCGCAGCGGCTGCAGCGGGGCATCACCTTCGACCGGGTCGGCCTGCGTCGGCCGGGCAGCACCCGCGCGGCGCTCGACGAGGTCAGCGTGACCCTGCCGGCCGGCGCGACGGTCGCGGTGATCGGCGACAACGGTGCCGGAAAGTCGACCTTCGTCAACGTGTTGTGCGGGCTGTACGAGCCGACTGAGGGCCGGGTTCTGATCGACGGCGTCGATCAGCGGGAGTTCCCGGCGGTGCGGTGGCGGGAACGGCTGGCTGTCGGCTTCCAGGATTTCGTCCGCTTCGAGCTGCCGGTACGTCAGGTGGTCGGGCTGGGCGACGTACCCAGGATGGTCGACGACGACGCGGTGCGGGCCGCGCTGGACCGCGCGGACGCCACCGCCCTCGTTGCGCGGCTACCCGCCGGGCTGGACACCGCGTTGGGCACCTCTTACCAGCGCGGGGTCGAGCTGTCCGGTGGGCAGTGGCAGAAGCTGGCGCTGGGCCGGGCGTTCATGCGACCGTCCCCGCTGCTGCTGGTGCTCGACGAGCCGAGCGCCGCGCTGGACCCGCACGCGGAGCACCTGCTGTTCGAACGGTTCATGGCCGCAGCGAAACGCACCGCGACGGCGGCCGGCGCCGTCACGGTCTTCATCTCGCACCGGTTCTCGACGGTCCGGGCAGCCGATCTGATCGTCGTCCTGCACGAAGGCAGGGTCGTCGAGTCGGGTGATCATGACGCGCTGCTGGCCGCCGACGGGCACTACGCCGAGATGTACACCGCGCAGGCACGGGCGTACGGGTGAGGGTCGCCCTTGCCGGGAAGCCCCGTCGCCCGCCCGCGACGGTGCTGCCGGTGGCTCGCTACTTGCTGACGCTGCCGGTGAGCCCGGACTGCACCTGCCGCTGGAAGATGATGTAGACGATCAGCACCGGCAGCATCGCCATCGTCACACCGGCGAACAGCCCGGACCAGTCGGACTTGTAGCCCTGGTTGACCGACAGGTCGATCAGGCCCTGGGCGATGACCTGGTTCCTGGCCTCGCCGCCGCTGGGCTGCATCAGCAGGTACGGCAGGTACCACTGGTTCCACTGGCCGATCACGTTGAAGATGCCGATGCTGATCAGGCCGGGCCGGGACATCGGCAGCATGATCCGGAAGAACAGGGTGGAGTGCGAGGCACCGTCGACCATCGCCGCTTCGGCAACAGTGTCCGGCAGCGTCTTGAAGAACGAGTGCATGAAGAAGACGGTGAACGCCAACGACCAGGCCGTGTAGACGAGGATCAGCATGACGTGGCTGTTCGGGCCGAGCAGCGGCAGGACGACCCCGGTGTTGTAGACGCCCTTGTACAGCGGCACCGCGGCCATGAACACCGGCAGGGTCAGCCCGGACAGGAACATGTAGTAGATGACCCGGTTGCCGGGGAACTCGTAGCGGGCCAGCACGTACGCCGCCATCGAGCCGAGCAGCATGGTGAGGAACACGCCGCCGCCGACGATGACGAGGGTGTTGAGGAAGAAGTCGCCGATGCCGCCGTCGACCCAGGCGCGGGTGAAGTTCTCCCAGTGCAGCCGGTCCGGGATCAGCGACAACGGGTCGCGGATGATCTGCGCGTCGTCCTTGAACGACGACATGACCACCCAGAGCAGTGGCAGGACCACCATGGCGCCCCACACCAGCAGGAACAGGTGCGAGAAGCCGTTGAAGAACGAGTCGGATACGGCGCCGGGCCGTCGTCGGGGCGGCAACGGCCGGGCGGTACGCCGACCGCCGGTGACCTCCGGTGGTGGCGGGGTGGCCGCGCCGGTCGGTGGATTGGTGACGGTGCTCATCGCGGCCCTCCCTAGTATTCGATCCGCTCGCGGCGGGTGATCCGCAGCTGCACGGCGGCGAGCAGCAGCGTGAAGATGGCCAGGGAGACGCCGATGGCGCAGGCGTACCCGAACTGGCCTTTGCTGAATGCGGTGAAGTTGATGACCGAGGCGAAGACCTCGCTGGCGTGGTCGGGGCCGCCCTGGTTGGGGGTCATCACGAAGACCAGGGCGTACATGTCCAGGGCGATGAAGCCGAGGTAGACCCAGGCCACCGAGATGCTGTCGCGCAGCAGCGGCAGGGTGATCCGCAGGAAGCTGGCGATCCGGCTGGCGCCGTCGAGCATCGCGGCTTCGAAGATGTCCTTGGGGATCGACTGCATGGCGGCGGAGAAGAGCACCATGTAGAAGCCGACACCGCCCCAGACGGCGATCAGCAGCAGCCACCAGAGCACCGCCGGTACGCCGAGGAACGGGGTCGGGTCGGAGACGAACTTCAGCGGCGCCTCCGCGTCGACCAGACCGATCCTGATCAGGATGCCGTTGAGTAGTCCCTGGCTGTCACCCCGGTAGATGGCACCCCACATGATGGCGACCAGCACCAGGGACAGCACCTGCGGGAAGAAGAAGATAATCTTGTACGTGCCGGACCCACGCACCCCCCGGACGCCGGCCCTGTCCCCACGCCCGCCCACATTGAGCAGGAACGCCAGGAACAGGGCCAGCCCGATGGTGAACAGCGGCAGGGTGACCAGGAAGAACACGTTGTGCCAGAACGCGGTACGGATCAGCTCGTCGCCGAACAGCCGCACGTAGTTGGCCAGCCCGACGAACTCCTGGGTGTCGGAGTAGCCACCCCAGTTGGTCATCGAGTAGCCGACCGCCTGCGCGTACGGCCAGATGACGTAGAACACGTACAGCGCTACCGGCAGTGCCAGAAATCCGGTGACGAACCGGGCCTTCCCGTGCCGCATGACCTGTCGCTTCCTTCGTTGGGCCCGGTCGCCGGGATCAGGACCGGGTGAACTTGTTGACCGCGTCGTCAGCCGCGACCGTGTCCGCCGCCTCCTGCATGGCCGCCTGGAACTGCGCGGCGGTCATCCGGCCGGCCATCAGCTCACCGATCGCGTTCTGCTCCGCCTTGTCGATGTCGGCGTACCAGTCGGGGTGCCGGAACGACACCAGGTCGCCGGGTGCGTTGGTCATCATCTCGTTCGCCGACGTCAGCGCGGTGGAGGTGGTCACGTTGTCGCCGGAACCCTTGACCGAGGCGAGCGAGCTGGTCAGCTCGGCGAACTTGCCGGCACCCTCCTTGGAGAGCATCGCGCGCAGGAACTCCATCCCGCCGGGGGCGTTGGCGGCCTTCTTCGGCACGATCCAGCCTTCGCCGGAGCCGGCCTGCACGGTGCCGTACGGGGCGGCGTCGTCGGCGCCGACGCTCCACACCGGGGCGATCTTCATCTGGAACCCGGTCGGGATGGTGGACCGCATCTCGTTCTCCAGCCAGGTGCCGCAGGGCAGGAACGCCGCCTTGCCGTCCAACCAGGCCTGCTGCGACTCGGTGTGGGTCAGCGTGTCGCTGCCGGTCAGCGTGTAGCCGTCGGCGACCATCTTCTCCACGCTGCTCATCGCCGCGGTGACCGCATCGGTCTGCCAGGCGCCTTCCTTCAGGTTGTCGATGTCGACGACGGCCTGACGGCCACCGGCCAACCAGATCCAGGTCATGATCGGCCAACGCATGTAGTACGGGTACTTGCCGGCGAACGCGAACGGCGCCACACCGGCGGCCTTGATCTTCGGGGCCAGGGTGAAGAACTCGTCGAAGCTGGTCGGCACCGCCCACCCGTTACGGTCGAACAACGCCTGGTCGAGCCAGAGACCGAAGACCGTGTACGCGTAGTTGAGCTGGAAGAACTCGCCGTCGAACGTACCGTCGTCGACGGTGCCCGGCAGCAGCGTGTCGCGGACCTTGACGTCCGGGTCGTCCCAGCTCGGCGCGTCCAGCAGCGGGGTCAGCTCGGTCAGCGCACCCTCGTTGATCAGGGTGTCGATCGCCATCAGGTCGGCGCCCGAGTTGTTGATCAGGTCGGCCGGGGTGGTGGAGAACTTCGGCTGCTGCTCGGTCTTGATCTTCTGGGTGGAGCTGAGGTTGACGGTGACGCCGTCGTGCTTGGCCACGAACAGCGTCTTGTCGAACTCCGGGTACTCGTCACCGAGGCCGCCGTTGAACACAACGACGTCGACACTGCTGTCACCGGCGACACCGAACGGGTTGTCCGCGCTCTTCGTGCCGCTCTCGGTGTCGCTGCCCGGCGTACTGCCGGCGCAGGCCGAGAGCAGGCCGGCCGCCGGGCCGGCCAGCAGTCCGGCGGCGGCCGCCCGGCGCAGCAGGGTCCGGCGACGGACCGACGCACCGACGACGGCGGACGGGATCCGGGCGGAATCCGGGAAAAGGGACATGATCTGTGCTCCTCAGCTGGGGGTTTCGGCGGGGCGGTTCGTGATCCGGTCAACGGCTTTGTGCCCGTCGACGGCGCGGGCGGTCCGGCGAAAGGCCGCATTGGCCCGGTCGTGGGTCCGTTGGGCGACGGCGACGTAGAGCAGGTCGAGTACGACGAGTTGCGGGTGCCGGGCGGACAGGGCGTCCGGCCGGAAGGTCGTCGCCTGGGTGGCGGTGAGCAGGACGATATCGGCGAGGTCGGCCAGGGTGGAGCGCGGGAAGCTGGTCAACGCGACCGTGATGGCGCCGTGGCTGCCCGCCTCAGCCACCATCTCGATGGTTTCGCGGGTCTGGCCGGTGTGCGAGATGCCCAACGCCACATCGCCGGCACCCATCAGGGCCGCACTGGCCAGCCCGTTGTGCAGGTCGGTCCAGGCCCACGCCGGTACGCCGATGCGGTGCAGGCTGAACTGCATCTCCTCGCCGACCAGGGCGCTGCCGCTGGCGCCGAAGATGTTGACCCGGCTGGCGGCGGCGACCGCGTTGGCGGCCTTGTCGACCTGCGACAGGTCCAGCAGGGCGGCGGTGTCGTTCATCGCCTGGGTGTCGGCGGCCATGATCTGGCCGAGCACCCGGTCGAGCGGATCACCGGGCTGGATCTCCCGGCCGATGTCGACGGTCCAGCCGGCGGCACGGGCCCGGCCGGTCTCGGAGGCAATGCCGAGCCGCAGGTCGGCGTAGCCGTCGAAGCCCAGCGCCCGGCAGAACCGGGTGACCGTGGCAGGTGAGGTACCGCTGCGTTCGGCAAGCTCCACGATGGTGGCGCGGGCCGCCCCGGCCGGGTCGGCGAGCACCTGGTCGGCGACCCGCCGCAGGGCTCCGGTGAAGTCGGTCAGTCGGATCCGGGCCAGCACCGAATCAGCCGGACCTGGGGCGTCGGCCACCGCGGTCCCTGCGGGGCTCTGCACCTCGTGCCCGGTCATCCGCGCCAACCTTTCGGGAAAGAGTGTTAACTGTTAGTGGTAAAAGTTCTTACTAACACCCCCTCCGTGTCAAGACCGTGGGCGAAGTTTTCAAACCGTTACCGGCCGGACCGACCCGCACGGCGGCCGCCGACGCACCCCACACGTAGGCGGGGGCGGCGACACCGGTGCTCGCTATGCTCCCGCTTGTGGCACACGCACAACTCCGGTTCGGCCACTACGAGCTCGATCTCGAACGCAGGCAGCTATACCACCGTGGCCGGCAAGTCCCCATCGAGCCGCGAGCCGTCGAGATGCTGTGCCACCTCGCCGAACACCGGGACCGGATGGTCCCCAAGCAGGAGCTGCTCGATGCGGTCTGACCCGGACGCGATGTCACCGAGTCCACCCTCGCCGCCGCCCTGCGCGCCGCCCGCCACGCGGTCCGCGACACTGGCGACCAAGAGGTCATCCACACCATCAACCGGCGCGGCTACCAGTTCGTGGCCCCCATCGCCCCGTCCGTGACACCGAGCAACTACGACGCCGTCAGGTTCTGCCAGACCGCAGACGGAACCCGCCTCGCCTACACCGTCACCGGATCCGGTCCGCCGCTGGTCTCAACCGCCAACTGGTTGACCCACCTCGGCCTCGACCGCAGACATCCCATGTGGACCCACTGGTACCGGGACCTGATGCGCGACAGCCGGCGGGGGCTGCGATACGACGAACGAGGCTGCGGGCTGTCCGACTGGTGCCCGCCGTCGGCGTCACCGCAGGTGTGGGTCGAGGACCTCGACACCGTCGCCGACGCCGCCGGATACGACACCTTCCCGGTCATCGGCACCGCCCAGGCCGCCGCCACCGCCATCGCCTACGCGGCGATGCGCCCGCACCGGGTCAGCCGGGCGATCCTGATCAGCAGCCACGCCCAAGGGCGTCAGGTCCGTGCCCGCACCGAACTGGACCGCAGGGTGGCCGGGGTGGACCTGGACCTGGCGAAGGTCGCATGGCAGTCCGGCGACCCGGGCTTCCTGCGCGCGTACGCCGCCCAATTCCTGCCCAACGCCACCGCCGAGGAGTGGGACGCGTACATCGCCTTCACCCGACGGACGACGTCCCCGGAGAACATGGTCCGCTTCTTCCAGATGATCGCGACCATAGACGTCTTCCCGCTGGCCCGGCAGGTCCGCTGCCCCACGCTGATCCTGCACTCCCGGGGCGACACCCGAGTCCCCGCCACCGACGCGCGGGAACTCGCCTCGCTGATCAACGACAGCCAACTGGTGCTGCTCGACAGCCCCAACCACCTGCTCACCGGTGCCGAACCCGCCTGGGCCGAATTGGTCCGCCACGTCGACGACTTCCTCGCCGACTGATCCGCGCCCCGGTCCTGGTCAGCAGAACGGTCGCCAGCCGTCCGCCCCGGCGAGATACCCGGCGGGCGTGAAAGCGCCGGCCTGCTCCCGGGTCAACTGCGGGCGGTCGTCGTTCACCCCGGCACCGGGGCCACGGTTGCGGTACTCGAAGTAGCGCGCCTCCCGCCACGGCCAGGTGCCGAAGTCGGTCCACGGCGCGGCCTTGATATGCGCATCGAGCACGCTGTCGCGGATGATCGTCTGCCCGATCGCGTCCGGATCGTTGCTGGGGTGCCAGGGCCGGCCGAGAAACACCGTGCCGGGCGCGGCGTCGCCGGTGAACCGGCACCGGTCGAAGAGCAGACCGTACGGGTTGCTGATCGAAGTGCTCGCGGCGGTCACGTATCCGTTGTTGCTGTCCGAACCCCGGTCGAGCGAGTGGATGTGGCACCGGGTGAAGGCGGCGGTGGCCCGACCGAAGATGAAGTCGACGTCGCCTTCGACGTAGCAGTCCTCCAGCGCCACCCGGGCGACGGTGGTGGAGGACCGACTGTTGACGTACAGCGTGTCCTGGTTGCCGACGAACCGCACGCCCCGGAAGGCGATCCGGTCGGCGCGGGTGAGGACCGCGACGGCCTGCCGGGCGGTGATCTCCGGATGGGCGGCCTCGTCGAAGGAGTTGCTCAGCGTCAGGTTCTCCGCCGTGAAGTCGGCACCGTCCAGAGTGACCGAGGCGCTGCCCGAGGTGCCCCAGGTCCCGCCGCCCGGCTTCGGCGTGCCGTTGGCCCGGTCGTCGGTGACCACGACGTCGCCGGGACGGCGCCCGAGGCCCCGCATGACGATGTGCGGCTTGTCCGCCGGGACGATCACCTGACCGTGGTAGGCACCGGGCCGGACATCGATGTGGAACGGCTCGGCGTTGCCGGCCGGGACCGCGTCGACCGCCGCCTGGACGTTCGTCACGTCGCCTCGACCGTCGGCGGCGACCACGATCCGCCGCCGGGTCGACGCGACCGCCGGCTGCGGGCCCGTCAGGGCACCGATCGCCGCCACACCGGCCGCCAGCACGACTCGCCGTCGCATCACACCTCCATGGGAAAGCGCTTTCCGTGAAGTGCAACGTAGGACGCTCAACGCCGCACGTCAATGTGTTCGGTCGGCGCATCACCGCCGTTCCTGCACTTCGGCTTCCGCATGCACTCCGGATCGTTCATGGCGCGCGGCGCGTTCGCCGATCTCCTGCTGCGCGAGATCCCCCGACGTGGGCGTGGTCGCGGCCGCCGGTGGCAACCTTGGCGCCGCGGGCGGGTACGCCGCCCACTCCCTCGGCGTACCCGCCCGCATCCACGTACCGACGGTCTCCTCGCCGGCGAAGATCACCCAGATCCGGGGGTACGGCGCGGACCTGGTGATCGAGGGCGACACGTACAGCGAGGCGCTGGCCGTCAGCGAACGGTGGCGGGAGAGGACACCGGCGCGCTCCCGGTGTACGCCTTCGGATCGGCGGTCTGGGGCGTTGGTACGACAAGGTCTTATGTGGAGTTTGTGATCCTTTGGGGCATGTGTCGTCTAACGGATAGACGCTTGCAGAAACGACTGGCGTGGATGAGGCTACTGGCACCCCCCCTCGCGCACGACGCGCCGCCTTCTGGTCGAGCCTGCGCGTGCCCCGTCACATCTCAAGGAGGTTGGCCATGGCCAACGGACCACCCCTGCACGCCCGGCGACGTCGGGGCATGGGCACGCGCACAGCGAGCGTGCTCACCACCGTTGCCGTCCTGACCGCGGCGCAGGCACTCCCCGCGGTCGCGGCGACACCTGCGGCGCCGATGAGCCCACCGCTCACCGCGCTGGCAGCGCCATCCGTGCCCACGCCATCCCCGCTACCGGCCGCTGTCGCGGCGGCGATGCAACGCGATCTGCATCTCGACGCCGACCAGGTCCGTGCCCGGCGTGCACGGGAGGCCGTGGCGCCCGGTGTCGAGCAGTCACTACGCACGACACTGGGTGAGGGCTTCGGCGGAGCCTGGCTGTCCGACGACGGCACACTGAACATCGGAGTCACGACCAGCCGCGCCAAACCGGCGGTCCGGGCGGCCGGAGCCATCCCGCGGACAGTCGAGTACAGCGAGGGGGAACTCGACGCGGCCAAGACCGAGTTGGACCGCCACGCCAAAGCCACACCTCGCTCGGTGTTCGGCTGGCATGTCGACCTGCCCACCAACCGGGTTGTCATTACCGTCGAGGTAGGGCAGACCCCCGCCGGCCGGGCGTTCAGCGCCAAAGCCGGTGTCCGTGACGAGATGGTGCAGGTGGTGACCAGCACCCAACGTCCGCAGCTCATGGCCGATCTCCGGGGTGGGGAAGCGTTCCGGAATGCGGACGTGTTCATTGATGGCAAGGGGTGCTCGGTGGGGTTCGCCGTGTCCGGTGGTTTCGTCACCGCAGGGCACTGCAAGGGGAGTTCGGCCTCGGTCTATACCCTTGACGGGTGGTGGGAGATGGGTCGCTGGGCTGACTGGTCGTTTCCCACCAACGACTATGCGTGGGTCAGGACCCACGGCCCCGGCGTTGTTCCTCTATGCCTGATTTGATCACGGTTTGTTAGATGCGGTAGACGGCGAA
>NZ_JBHMIM010000081.1:0-22666 GCF_048060115.1 Micromonospora sp. LOL_023 | reverse complement strand
TCGACCGACGAATCAAGATCAACAAGCCGTCAGGCATCCATGATCAACACTTAATGCAAGACCGAGGCTAGATGTACATGACAGCACGGCGCGCGCTGCGCGCCGGTGGTCGAGTGGCAGTTGCCGCAGCGGTCACGGTCGCCGTTGCCGCCAGCACCGCGAACCCAGCGTTCGCCGGCACGGTAAGCGGTTGCGCTCAGGGCTGGTCCAGCTACCCGGGAACTTGCATCTGGGTCGACACCGGCGAGAAGCGCACCGCCGACCACACCCAGTGGGTCAGCCAGATCAAGATCCAGAAGCCTCGTGAAGGCTCGTCCGGTTTTCTGGAGGGCTGGGCCGGCAACGGCCCCACGGGTATCGCGTGGTACCGATCGGGCAACGGCGAGACCGTGACCTGGACGATCAACAAGTGGATCAAGACGGACTCGGGCATCTGCGGTGCCTACACCTGGCCCGGGACCTCCAACCGCTCGATCGCTTGCATCACCATCAAGGCCTGATCCCGACAGGGCGCGGAAGCCGGGTGCACGGTCCGGCTCTCAAACCGGACCGTGCACCCGGCTCTGTCCCACCTGCGGGCACCGAAACTCAAACCCGCTGTTCAGGCAGGGTCAGGGGCACGGGCCTCCTCTACGAGTCGGCAGGGGCGGGCACGGTCCCGGTGGTCGGACCAGACACCCGGCCACCGGCAGCGGCGAGCGTGGTGCTCCATGGGTACTCGAACGTCGGGGAACCGGCACGGACGCACCGGGGCGAGACCGTGCGCGGCCGGGACCTGGGTAGACATACCAGGATCGGGCCAGAGTGAGCAGGTTACCGTAGGAATACCCAGTGCATAGAGTCGAAGTAGGATAGACGTTACGGTTTGCTTTGGACTACGGATCAGAAGGTTAGGGGTTCGAGTCCCTTCGGGCGCGCGAGATCAACAGGGGTCTGACCTGCCGAAACGGCAGCCAGACTCCTTCACTTTTCAATACCTTGTGGTCGGTTGGGTGCTCGGTGGGTGCTCGTGCGACGAGCATCCCTCACGTCCCGGCCCGTCCAGCGGTGACCCGTCCTGTACCGATGGGTTTTGATCATCGTTACCCGCGTCGGGCCGAGAGTCCAGACAGTGGGACGTGCTCCTGGCAGCCGCGCGTATTCGATCTGATCGGGTGCTGCCCGGCTGATCGCAACTTTGACTACGTTCCGTGAGGAACGTCTGCCCCCTGCCCTGACCCATCGCCGATCAAGTTGTCATCGGGGTATGGCGATGGGTCAGGATGGGGCGTGACCGCAGCGGTGGCGGCGGGGGCAACGCCAGCAGTGGCGCCGCTCCGACCGGCGAACCATGATCGTGTCACCGGCCGACGCGGCCGACGCCTTTACCGCGATCGCCGACCAGGTTCTCGACGGCCAGCACCTGCTGGCACTAGTGCAGGGCGAGTCGGTCGACCTCGACGACGAGACCGACAGCGAGGTGGCGACTGGGTTCCACGACCGTGTCGTCGCGGACGAGGGTGATGCCCCTGCCTCTGGCCAGAGCCAGGCGTACGAAGAATTCCGGTCACTCGTGACCCAGGAGTACGCCGCAGCGACTGAACCGTTGAACATGGCCTCGCTCTCAACCCGGCTGCGGACACGGCTCGGTCCATCGATCAGCGACAGCAACTGGTTTGGCTTCGGGAGCTTCGCCCGCGCAGTGGCGAGCCTGACGTTGTCGAACCTACGGATGTCGCAGCATCTGCTCTGGGACTCCAGCCGCCACCCGGCTCCGGAGGCCACCACCGCACCGCCACGCGTCGCTCTGCCGGATCCAGTCGAGCGCCTGGTCAACCAGCTCAATCTGCCGCGAGTACCGCAGCCCTGGTGGCCGGCGATCTACCAGACACTCGCCGACTACGCCCAGTCCCAGCGGTTCAACCTGACTCAATGCACCAGCTGGGCCCGGGACCAGCTCCGCGAGCAAGGGCTGTCGGTCAGCCGCAACGCCGTCGGGTTCGTCGTGCGGGGGACGTCGTTCGGCGGTTGCCCATTGCACCGCCTACCCCCACCGACAGCCGACGAGATCGCAGCGGCGTTCGTCGGCAACGTTCTCAGCCGCGCTGACGCAGCGGAGATCGCGTTCTCTGAGGATGAGATTGCGACTGCCCATGCCTGGCTAGGTGCACCAGTTGACAACAGCGCCGAGCAGGTAGTCCGGACAGAGAGCTCTTCGTAATGGGCTCCGGGCTGTTCCTTCCGCAAGCTGCGGCGTACCAGGCGGCCGACCTGGTTGAGTCGGCCTGGAGCGCGGTGCCGGCGTTGCCGCTGGTCCGTTTCTCCAGGCCGCTCGCCGAGTGAAGTGGGCCGCTGGCGAGGTGCTCATGGTGTGGGTCCTTTTCTGTCGGCCTCTTCCCGAACCGTGCTCGTCGGTTTCCCTGACACACGGCTCTCCAGTTGTCAGTCCCAGGACAGGTCTTGCCGTACCTGGTGCGGCGCGGAAGACCCCCGCGCGTGCGGGGACGACCCGTACCGGTAGGCCAACGGCGGCTTCCACCCGGGAAGACCCCCGCGCGTGCGGCGACGACTGCACCCTGCGGAGCACGCCCGCGCTCTTGGTGGGAAGACCCCGCGCGTGCGGGGACGACGGGTGATCCGGCTGGCCCGGATGGACCCGGACGGGAAGACCCCCGCGCGTGCAGGGACGACCACCGTCCGAGCGACCGCGACAGGCTCAACACGGGAAGACCCCCGCGCGTGCGGGGACGACGTCGGGTTGCACTTCAGCGCGAGCCGCAGATACGGAAGACCCCCGCGCGTGCGGGACGACCGCAACCTGCGCAACCGTTGCGATCTTCGCAGCGGAAGACCCCCGCGCGTGCGGAGACGACGCAACAACTGGTCGTACGGATGGTCCCTGTGTCGGAAGACCCCCGCGCGTGCGGGGACGACCTGTCGCGGACGCAGAGTGCGTGACGTCACGGAGGAAGACCCCCGCGCGTGCGGAGACGACGACCCTGCCGGTAGATCCGGCCCGTGTTGAGCAGGAAGACCCCCGCGCGTGCGGGGACGACGGCAGCTTCGACAGGGCGTGGTCCTTGGCGAGCGGAAGACCCCCGCGCGTGCGGGGACGACACCCGAAAAACCGACATGGTGAGCGTGGCCGAGGGAAGACCCCCGCGCGTGCGGGGACGACGTCACCACCATCTGTGAGCGGTACGGCGAGGTGGGAAGACCCCCGCGCGTGCGGGGACGACACGATGCCCTCGGCGGCGATCCGCGACGACGGCGGAAGACCCCCGCGCGTGCGGGGACGACCCACGAC
Organism: Micromonospora sp. LOL_023; assembly: GCF_048060115.1. NCBI lineage: Bacteria > Bacillati > Actinomycetota > Actinomycetes > Micromonosporales > Micromonosporaceae > Micromonospora > Micromonospora sp. LOL_023. The sequence goes on along the minus strand of NZ_JBHMIM010000081.1, from coordinate 19,380 downwards.
GCCGTGAGGAGGTGCTCATGCCTGATGGAAGACCCCCGCGCGTGCGGGGACGACCGGATCGCACCGGAGTTCCGACGGACAGGAGAGGGAAGACCCACGCGCGTGCGGGGACGACTTCACCGGCCAATTGGTCGACGTGAATGACCAGGGAAGACCCCCGCGCGTGCGGGGACGACTAGGCCGAGGGTCGGCTTGGCGCGGGCGAGGTAGGAAGACCCCCGCGCGTGCGGGGACGACCTCGACGCCCTGCGCGACATGATCCGCGTGTCCGGAAGACCCCCGCGCGTGCGGGGACGACGATGCGTCGGCCTCCTCGGGCGGGTTGGGGCGGGGAAGACCCCCGCGCGTGCGGGGACGACCGCAGCAGACATGTCGGTGGACAGGAAGGTAAAAGAAGACCCCCGCGCGTGCGGGGACGACTTGTCGACGGGCCGGCTGGTGCCGGTGCCGGGCGGAAGACCCCCGCGCGTGTGGGGACGACATGCCGGTCTCACGCGAGATCTGGTTACGGCCCGGAAGACCCCCGCGCGTGCGGGGACGACCTGAACCTGTGTCGACTGGTGGTCGAATCCGCCGGAAGACCCCCGCGCGTGCGGGGACGACTCCGGCCTGCTCTGGCTCATCAACCGGGTCGTCGGAAGACCCCCGCGCGTGCGGGGACGACCCACCGACGGGACGATCGCCCCCGACATGCTGGGGAAGACCCCCGCGCGTGCGGGGACGACGGCGCGCGGCGAGGCGGCGACACCCACCGTGGAGGAAGACCCCCGCGCGTGCGGGGACGACGCGGCCTGGTTGAAGCTCACCCCCGCCGAGAGCGGAAGACCCCCGCGCGTGCGGGGACGACGCCCTTTGCCGGTCTGATCTTGCTGTGTCACACGGAAGACCCCCGCGCGTGCGGGGACGACCCGCTGGTGGATCGGTTGCTGGCCAGCCCGGTGGGAAGACCCCCGCGCGTGCGGGGACGACATCAGCGAGGGCCAGGCGCTGCACGCGCTGATGGGAAGACCCCCGCGCGTGCGGGGACGACGGCGACGCGGGGCGGGTCGGCGTCCGCCGGCGGGGAAGACCCCCGCGCGTGCGGGGACGACGTCGGACATCTCGGTGGCCAGGAGCGTCATCTCGGAAGACCCCCGCGCGTGCGGGGACGACGTCGAGTCTGACGAGGTCGTCGTGGGAGCGGACGGAAGACCCCCGCGCGTGCGGGGACGACTTCCCGGGCCCTGGGCCACCGGCTCTAGACCCAGGAAGACCCCCGCGCGTGCGGGGACGACGGGCTCGCGGTGGATCAGCCGCAGCGGACTGAAGGAAGACCCCCGCGCGTGCGGGGACGACCTGGAGTTGCAGCCGAGGTGCGCGGTCCAGCAGGGAAGACCCCCGCGCGTGCGGGGACGACGCAGTCGCACGGCGACATGTCCGGGCAGGCGGCGGAAGACCCCCGCGCGTGCGGGGACGACCGACCCCGCAGGTACGCTGCGGCATGTCGGTCCGGAAGACCCCCGCGCGTGCGGGGACGACCCGCGTAGCTCGAACTGCATCAGCAACGCCCGCGGAAGACCCCCGCGCGTGCGGGGACGACCCCGACACCCGGTGCCCGACACCCAGCAAACCCGTTCGGAAGACCCCCGCGCGTGCGGGGACGACTTGCGAACCCTGATCGCTTCGTCGCTGAACCAGGGAAGACCCCCGCGCGTGCGGGGACGACATGGTGGTGGACACACCCGACGAGCAGCCGACGGGAAGACCCCCGCGCGTGCGGGGACGACGGACGGGACGAGGGAGACGTACGCCTGTCCGACGGAAGACCCCCGCGCGTGCGGGGACGACCGGGCCGGGGATTCATCGGCAGCGTGAATCAGAGGAAGACCCCCGCGCGTGCGGGGACGACCTGCGCATCGCCGCCGCCACTGTCGGCGTGATCGGAAGACCCCCGCGCGTGCGGGGACGACTATCGCGCGGCACCATCTATCGAGCAATGCTGAGGAAGACCCCCGCGCGTGCGGGGACGACATGACCAGCTACGCCGACGTCATCGCTGAGCGAGGAAGACCCCCGCGCGTGCGGGGACGACACCGCGACCCGCATCCGGGCCGCCTCGATCGCGGGAAGACCCCCGCGCGTGCGGGGACGACACCAGGCAGACGAGGCACGACGGCGGCGGCAGGGGAAGACCCCCGCGCGTGCGGGGACGACCAGGCCAGCCAGCAACACGTCCTCGTACGTCGCGGAAGACCCCCGCGCGTGCGGGGACGACATACCCGTACTCGGCGCTGACCAGCTGGTCACCGGAAGACCCCCGCGCGTGCGGGGACGACTCTAATGCTGCTATGTCGCCACCGAGAGTGAGGGGAAGACCCCCGCGCGTGCGGGGACGACATGATCGGCGGTCGGCGGGTGAACAGCCAATGCGGAAGACCCCCGCGCGTGCGGGGACGACACCAGCACGGCGTCGGTGTGCGCGGGCAGCCACGGAAGACCCCCGCGCGTGCGGGGACGACCGGTCAAGGGCTAGCGCGCACTTGGCGTCGAACGGAAGACCCCCGCGCGTGCGGGGACGACGGCCATGGCCATGTTGACCCGGTTGCGCATCGCGGAAGACCCCCGCGCGTGCGGGGACGACTTTCGGCCCCTCTGAGGTTCCCTCGCGTAACTCGGAAGACCCCCGCGCGTGCGGGGACGACTCGCTCGTGTCGACCAGCCCGCACGCGGCGAGCGGAAGACCCCCGCGCGTGCGGGGACGACACCTCGGGCGGTAGAGGCGGGTCCGGTGCCGGGGGAAGACCCCCGCGCGTGCGGGGACGACAGGCGGTAGTGGACGATGCGGCCAACGGATGGCGGAAGACCCCCGCGCGTGCGGGGACGACCCCAACACCTGCGACCTCAGGCCGTCGGAGGTGGGAAGACCCCCGCGCGTGCGGGGACGACTAGGGCGTCGCGAAACGCGGCGGCCAGCTCGGAGGAAGACCCCCGCGCGTGCGGGGACGACACCTACTCGCTGCCCCGTGGTCCGGCATCCCAGGGAAGACCCCCGCGCGTGCGGGGACGACGCCGCAGTGCTGGGCTGGAAGCCGCAGCTCGGCGGAAGACCCCCGCGCGTGCGGGGACGACCCTGGTCGGCATACCGGGTGGGCGCAGGACGTGGGAAGACCCCCGCGCGTGCGGGGACGACGGACAGGAGTCCGGCGGTCCCCATCTGTCGGGCGGAAGACCCCCGCGCGTGCGGGGACGACCGGGGCAGGCCGAGGTGCTCAGCCATGCGCACCGGAAGACCCCCGCGCGTGCGGGGACGACCGGGCGCGGCCAGTACGGGGAGCTGCGGACCCAGGAAGACCCCCGCGCGTGCGGGGACGACGCGACGGCGGGCACCCGGCTGAGTCTGCAGGTGGGAAGACCCCCGCGCGTGCGGGGACGACACCGGCGTGCTCGCCCTGGCGCTGCTCGCCGCGGGAAGACCCCCGCGCGTGCGGGGACGACGTGTCGCGGTACAACCTCGATGATCGGCTGACGGGAAGACCCCCGCGCGTGCGGGGACGACACGCTGCTGCCGAGTGGCCGGCGGGGACCGGGGGGAAGACCCCCGCGCGTGCGGGGACGACAAGTTACGGCACGGCCGGGAGCGCCGCAACAACGGAAGACCCCCGCGCGTGCGGGGACGACAGGTAGCCGGGGCGGCGCTGCCAGTGGATGAGGGGAAGACCCCCGCGCGTGCGGGGACGACTTCTCGACCAGCGGCGCGTAGGCGCGGATGTGGGGAAGACCCCCGCGCGTGCGGGGACGACGAGTCCACCCCCGACGGGCCAGACACTCAGTGAGGAAGACCCCCGCGCGTGCGGGGACGACGATCGCCGTCCGTCGCCGCTGATCGCCGGTCGAGGAAGACCCCCGCGCGTGCGGGGACGACAGGGTCCCGGCGGCAACTGTCGGGGCGTTGCTCGGAAGACCCCCGCGCGTGCGGGGACGACACTTGTTGACCTGGGCTTCTATGAGGTGGGGTGGCGGTTTTTATTCGGTTGTGAGTTGTCTCTGGTCGTGGTAGCCCGAGGCTGGTGAGTCTTCAACGCTGCTGCTCGCCGTCTGTCTTGAGGCTTGTGGTGGTGTGGCTATCTGGTTGGGGGTGTGGGTCGGCGGTTTCTGGCTGTGAGGATGAGTCCGTCGAGGTCGACTGGGTGCCAGCGGTCTCGTCCGGCGGTGCGGATGGCCCATCCTTGTTCGTTTTGGGCGGGTTCGGCCATGATGGCTTGGCCGTCGCCGACGCGCTCGGCGAGGAGGTTCCAGAGGCGGTCACGGACGCGGGCGCTGGGGTTACCGACGAAGACTCCCGCGGTGACTTCGATCATCCAGCGGGTGAGGTGGCCGCGTAGTCCTTCGGCGGTGGCGATGAGGACGATGACGGTCAAAAGTCCACCTTGATGTCGTCGGTGGGTGGTCCGCTGACGGCGATGAAGTCGTGTTCGGTGAGGTTGTCGGCGTAGTCGGTGGCCCAGTTGATGCCGCCGGGTACGGAGCCGAGTTGGTCGTCCCAGAGTTCGTGGGGGTCGTCGTCGGTGAGTTCGTGGCCGTCTTCGAGGAGGAGGGTCTTGATGTCGTGGACGATCCGGGTCATGAGTTTGCCGTCTCTGACTCGGTCTCGGAAGGCGGTGCGGGCGTCTCGTTCGGTGGTCAGGTGTTTGGCGGCGAGGTCGAAAGCAATGGGGATGGTGTAGTCGGCTTTGTAGAGGTCTGCGATGTCGAGCACGAAGGAGGTGGCGCCGCCGGTGTGGATGAATCCGAGCGCGGGGCTGGCGCCGAGGCCGACGATGGCTGCGTGGCAGATGCCGTAGAGGCAGCTGTGCGCGGCGGAGAGGAGTCGGTTGACGTCGTCGCCGGCGTCGAAGGGTTGGCCGGGTTTGTAGATTCGTCCGTCCCAGGTGACGCCGGTGCGGGTGGAGTGTTCGCGGTAGAGCTTTTTGATGCGGGCGCCTTCGCGTCCGCGGAGTTGTTGCATGGTGGCGGTGCTGACGTCTTCGCCGGGGAACCGCATGGAATACATGCGGCGGGCGACGGAGAGCCGTTCCTTCGTGCGGGTGACGAGGTACGCCTGTCTGAGGAGGAGTTCGCCGCTGCGGCTGGGGCCGAGTCCGCTGGCGTAGAAGCGAACGCCGTACTCACCGACCCAGCAGATCGCGGTGCCGGAGTCGGCGAGTAGGCGTACGGCGGCGTTGGTGATGCGGGTGCCGGGGCCGAGGAGCAGGGTGGCGACCATAGCGGCGGGGACGCGGACGGTGCGTTCGCGGTTGACCAGGACGACGGCGTTGTCGTCGCGGTCGACGTGGCATCGGTCGACGTAGACGGAGGACAGCCGGTCGCTGACACGGTGCAGGTCCTGTGGGTTCGCGAGCCACCACATGGTCAGGCTCCTCGGTGGATTTGGTGTGGTGGTGCGAGGGTGATCAGGCCGAGTCCGTAGGCCTTGCCGGGGCCGACGCCGTCGAGCAGGCTGCGGCGGGCCGTCTGGGGGTCGATGATCTCGATGAGGCCTTCGAAGGTGCCGGTTTCCAGGGTGACGTGGCGGGTGTGTTCGTCGTCGCGTTTGTTGAAGCTGAGTCGTTGTCGGGCGACGAGGTAGGCGGTGGGGCCGTTGTCGCCGGTGAGGGGTTGGAAGCCCCACCGTTCGAGGCGGTCGTGGAGCCAGGTGAGTTGGTGACCAGCGGTGCGGTGAGGCACCCGGAGGCCTCGTGGCTTCTTGTCATCTTTGGCGGCGGCAGCGAGCCGGTCCTGTTGCGCCGGGGACGGCTTCACGGGTTTCTTCGTGGAGCCGACGGTGTTGGCGTGGAGCCGGAAGGCGAACTGTCGGCCGAGGGTGACTTGGTCGAGGAGCGGCTGGTAGGCCTTCACCGTGGCCTGCGGGTCGTCGGATTGTGGCCAGCCGGCTTGTTCGATGAGGTGTTCCCACGACGGCCGGGAGGTGGTGAGCACCAGCAGGCTGAGGCGGTGGCGGTCGGCGGTTTCCAGGCGCCACAGGACCCGTTCGGTGACGGGCTGTCGGCTGAGTCCGCCGAGGATCGCGGCGTGCAGTGCCTGGCGGTTGCGCACGAAGCTCTGGGTTCGGGTCCGGAGGGGGTTGAGCCAGATCCTGGACAGGTAGGTCATAGGTCACCGCCCAGTAGCGCGAACGGGTCGTGGTTGTTGTCGGTGCCCGCCGGTGGCGGGGTCTGGTTGGCGGGGGTGAGGTCGACCCAGTCCTGTCGGACGCGGCGGGAGGTGAAGGCGCGGCGGTGGGGGTCGAAGCTGATGGGGACGTCGTCGCGGACGTCGTCGCCGTGCGGGTCGTCGATGGTCACGGGCAGGACCGTGCGGGACGCGCGCCGGCGGAGCCTGTCTCTCCACGCGGCGCCGGCTTCCCAGGGCACTCGGGTGAGGACGTCGAGCAGACTGGTGCCGGGCCACAGCGCGTACGAGTCGTCCGGTGACGGCCGCAGCACCAACGGCTGGGTGGGTGGGCACGCGCGACGGCCCAGGCAGAGCGGGAACTCCGGGCTGCGCAGCGCGTCCCGTAGGCTTTCCAGCAGGTCGCGGCGGCCCCTGACGGCGGCGACGAAGACAGCATCCTGCAGGTAGTAGCGGTGGGTGACGTGGGTCCACTTCTGCGGGGACGTGGTCTTCTGGACGCCTTTGGCGTTGACCGCGGCCGACGGCAGCGGTCGGCCGCGCAGGTCGCTGACGGTGTGGTAGTCCCGCAGGATCGAGCCGGGCTGGTCAACGCGGACGCCGAACGACAGACGCAGCAGGTCCTCGATCGGGTCCTGGCGTCGTCGCCCCTGAGCGGCGGCGAGCAGGCCGACGATGCCGCTCTTGGTCGGCTCGGCTCGGGTGTCGCGGCGGTTGAACTGGCTGTGGCCGCCCCAGGACTGCAGGGGTCCGGCGAGTCTGAGGACCAGGCACCAGCCGGAGAAGTCGGACGGTTCGCTCATCGCGGCGTCATCTCCCCCAGCCGGGCGCGGACGTCGACGTCGACGGCGGTGACGACCTCGTCGAGGCTCCGGGGTGGCCCGAACGCCTCGTGAAGGGTTTGCGTGTTGTCGGGGTTGTCGTAGGCGGTGGCCACCAGGGCCGGGGTGCAGCCCCACCGGCTGCTGACGGTGGTGAGTTCGGCGGCGAGTCTGGAGACGGACTCTCCGACGAGGCCGTCTCGCCGGGACACGGGCTTCTCGAAGGCGGAGACCAAGTTCACCGGCTGGTCGTCGCGGACCATGACACAAAGCAGGCTGGGCGAGGTCCGGTGAGCGAAGGTGTTCTGGTGCCCGGTCGGCATCGACTTGGCGAACGCCCGGATGAACACGCTCAACGCGTCGGCGGCGGCATCGGCGTCTCCGCCGAGGTTGCCGCGCAGGGTGTGCAGGCCGACGGTGGCGTACCGGTAGAGGGTCGCCGAGGTGAACTCGACCGTGCCGATCATCGACGCGCCGGCGTCTTCCCGATCCGGGTCCGGTGCGTCGTCGACGGCGGTGTAGTAGTCGAACTCGATCTCCGCGGCGTGTGTGGACAGCGCGTGGGCGACCTGTGCGGCGGCGTCGACGTTGAGCGTGGACAGGTCGGCGACCATCCGGCCGAACAGCGCGACGTCGATCGGGTGCCCGACCGCGAGGGTTTCCCGCACGGGCAGGTCCGCCACCGCCTTGGGGAGCGCGTCGGCGGCGATCCCGGCCAGCTCCTCGGCCTGCCCGGCGACCAGGTCGACGATCGCGTCGAGCTGCGCGAGCCCGAAGAACAGCAGGTACGCCGTCTCCCCGGCGTTCTTTCCGTCGGTGACCTTCAGGTCCTGCAGCAGGGCGGTGGACAGCCGTGAGGCGGCGTCGGCGTCGATACCGGTGCGGGCGGCGAGACGGTCGGCCAACAGGCTGGAGATCCGCTTGGTCCGCACGCCGAGCTGGTCTGCAGGAATCGCGAGTTCCTCACGAAACGCGAGGCGCGTGGCCCGCTTCCAGGCCTGTGACGACACCCGTGCCCGGCGGGCGCCGCCGTAGACGGCCTGCTTGGGGCTGCCGGCGTCATCGCGGTTGAGGCACGACGGCGGAACGGTCTGGATGACGTGGACGTCGACGAACAGCTTGTTGCTCACAGTGACTCCTGAACAGTGATATCGGTCGGGTTGAGGTGCGGTTGACGTGGAAGCGCGCGGGACCCGGATTTCCCGGCGGCGGAGGCCTTCCCGGTGTTGTCGTCGGATGCGCTGGTCTTCTTCGGCGCGGCGAAGTACTCGCGGCCCCAGACACGGCGCACCGACGCGACCCGCGTCGGGTCCTGCCAGGCGATCAGGTCCTGGTACAGGCGGGTGTAGTCCACCGGCTGGTCGACGCCACGCAGCTGGGTGACCAGACCACGCAGGTGCAGGCAAACCTCACCGAAGCTCGTGGCCGTGGCGGCGGCGGTGAACCGACGGTCGATGGCCTCCTCGCTGTACTTGCCGCTGGACCGCAGCGCCCGCATCGCGGTGCCGAGACCGATCCCGTCCACGTGCATCGGCCGGTGCTTCGACTGCTGGTGAATCGCGTACAGCGTCAACGCGGCATGCTCGGCCTTCAGCCACGGCAGCCGGCGACCGTCATGCTGCAAGGTGGTGTAGAACCGCCACATCTCGGGGACGTCGCCGGCGTCACGGCCCGCGCCGCGCCGCAACGCGGCGAGGTCGCTACCCGCCACCTCGGTCGGCTTTCCGTCGTCGTCGACCTGCCGTTCCCAGAAATGCCGGGTCTTGGATTCGCTGTCGGCCACGTCAGGCAGCTCCTGTCATCGTCGGTTCACGGTCAAGGTTGAGAATCTTGCGGACGCTGCCGCGGAACCACGCCTCGGCGGCGCTGGCGTTGACCGGCCCGCCGTCCCGGCGGGCACCGTCCGACGCCTTGTCCTTACGGGCGCGGCCGCGGAAAGCCGTCGGCGGCACCGACGCCAGCGCCGGCTCCGCCGCGTCGAACGCCAGCCGCAGCGCGTCGGTGCGCCACCGCAGATGGACGCGGTCGACATCGTCCGGGTCGCGCTGCAGGTCCTGAAGGATGCGGGACACCAGCGGCGTGAACTGGATGATGAGAGCGTCGCCGATACGGTGTCCCTTGTCCCACGGCAGCTTGTCGGCACCCGACGCCTGACGCAGGTCGTCCCCGAGCCGGTTACCGGCGTTACGCAACGCCTCCGCCTCGGCCACGACATCCATCAACAGCTTGCGGGCCGGCCCCTCGGGATCCAGCGCGGCCACCGGCAACGCGATCCGGTCAGCAATGACGTCCTCGATGACCGCCGACTGATTGCCGTACTCCACACGAACGGTGACGACCTGCACCGGCATGTTCCGTGCCACGACCCGCCGTGCCCGCAACACGTTCAGCTGCCGAAGCAGCTCACTGCTGGTCACCGGCGCCCCCATGTCGAGGCGGGTCGCCAGCAGCGGCTCCATCCCCCGCCACGCCGCCCGACCGGACACGTGCCGGATCGGCCGGTTCGGCGGCTCACCCGCCTTGGGCTTGTCCACCCGCCGCCACGCCGTGTGCGGCTCGTACTCGGGCAGCCGGTCGATCCGGTCCCCTGCCGTGAGCACCACCCGACGGACCACCGTCACCCCGTCGACGGCCTCCGGGATCAGCCGAATCCGACGGGACTGCCACGTCAGCAGGTCGAGGATGCCCTTGACTGGCCGCCGCGCCCACCTCGGACCACCCGGCCACGGATCGTTGACACTGCTGTCGGCCTCCCCGGCCGCCCACTGCGGCCGGTCACCGTCCTGCGGCTGCGGCAGAATCAACGTGTTCAGCAGGATCGTCTCGAACAAGTTCCGCCCGGTCGGCACCACCACCCCGAGACCGCCCACCGGTCCGGTGGGATTACCCGTCGTCTTCCCGCCCTTGACCCGCGGGTCGTCCGCCGCCCCTGACTTGATCGCAGCCGTGTCCCAACACTGCGCCGCCAACACCGCACGGGCGGCCTGGGCGCACGTCAACGTCGGCGGGTCGGCCTCCGTGCGGGAGGCGAACAACGGCACGTTGTTCCCCGTCGCCGCCGCCGCGAGCAGCAACGACACCGGCTTCGTCTCATCCTTGCCGGTCCGCAACCCGGCCACCTGAGCGAACGGACGCCCCCCGAACAGATCGAACCCGTCACGACGCCCGTCGAGATAGCGATCGAGCACCCCATCGGGATCCAGACGGCCGGCCTTCCACCGCCGACCCCACTCCCGATCATCGACCGGGCTGCCACAGGCGTGCAGATACACCGGCAGCAGCACCTGCCGCAACACGGCGACCGTCTCCAGCGGATGGCCCAGGGCCAACCCGTCCACCTCGTGGGCGCGCGTCAACGCGTACCGCAACGACACATCCCGAGACCGACCCCGGTCGACAACCGGAATCCACTCCTCATCCACAAGATCAAAAGACGTTTCCACAGTCCTCCTCGCGGTAGGCACCCACTACTACTCCTCAATCGCGAACCGGCAGATACTCAGCCACCATCCGGACGACCACCCCGGCGACCACCGTGGCGAGAATGCGCCATCCTCGCCGGGCGGCCCCTCCGGCCCTCGGCCCAGTCAGGACAGAGGAAGCCCTGCCGAACGACCGGATCGCACGACAGCCGGCCGGCGTGACACCGGTGATCGCCAGCACACGGCCATCGGGGTCGAGGATCGCGTGGACGTATCCGGCTCGATGTCGAACCACTGTGTCGAGAGCTCGGCCCACTTCCTCCGGCGTGCGGCCGGACATCCTGGCCAGCTCCGAGGGATCCACGAGTTCTGCTCCCGCACCGAACGCTCCGGCCAGCAACCACAGAAGCCCGACAGCAAGAGGCGACGACGTCATGCGGCCCAGAGTACAGTGAAGGGGTAATCAAATCGTCAAGGCGCGCCCTCGGCGGCGCGCCGGGGGTTGCTCGTGCCGTGCGCGGGCGGGCGATGACCAGGTACGGTCGGATCGCCCAGCTCACGCTGGGGTAGCCCGGGGTAGTCCAACCGGCAGGCCCGAGGCCAGCAGTTGTCCCCGCCACGCGGGGTTCCCTCATCTCCGGCCCCTCGTCGGCCGCTGCCACAGCAACCCAAGGTCGTGGTCGTAGGTAAGCGCATGTCCCGACACGGTGGCGTGGTTGTCGGCGTCGAGGACCAGCGCGCGGGCGTGCCGGAGCCAGCTGTCCGTCGCCCAGCCGGCAAGCGGCCGGAGCTCGGCCTTGACAGCGGCGGTCAATCCCTCGTCGCCGGGAAGGCGGAGCGTCGCCTCGATGACCTCGTTCGCGATGTCCGGATCGCTGACCGCCTCCCCGTTGACCCCCAGCCGTCGGCCGGCAAGAGTCAGGTAGCCCTCGTCGGTGCGGCGGACCACGACGACCTCGACCGACTCCGGGCCGTCGCGCACGACCGCCGACACCGCATCGTCGTCCGGCAGCTCACCGGTGGCCTTGTCATGCAGTCCGGCGAGGTTCGCCAGCCCGAGTTTGCCGGGGCCGGCGAGGAGGAACGGCTCAGCACGGGACCGGCGTATGCCGGTCGCGGCCGTCCATTCCACGCGGGCGCCATCGACAGCCGACCGCCAGGCATCGGGCACGCACTCGTCGGCGCCGTAACCGCGGTCAACCAGGTCAGGGACGTCGGCAGGGATACTCCAGCCCGCGCCGCCCGCCGCGTCGACGGTCAAGGCAGCCGCGCGCAGGAGCGGATACCGGCCGTAGATCCGTTCGCTGCCCCGGGGAAAGACCGGCGCCTCGCCAGGTCTGGTCCGCACCCCCGTCACGACCGCGGCCGGCAGGCGAAGCGGCCCGGGCCGGGCACTCTCCGGCCGTTCATGTCGGTGCACCCGTCCGATGCGCTGCAACAGCAGGTCGATCGGGGCAAGATCGGTGACGAGAATGTCGGCATCGACGTCGAACGACTGCTCGGCGACCTGCGTCGCGACGACGATCAACCGCTGCGGCCTCTCGACCCGATCGTCGTCGGGAGCGCCCAGCGCCCGCAGGGCCCTCTCGGTCCGGTCCGCGCGTTCCCCGGCGGTCAGCCGGGCGTGCAGCAGCCGGACGTCGCCACCGAACACCGGCGCGAGCGCCTGATACGTCTGCTGCGCCCTACGGACCGTGTTGCGGATGACCAGCGCGCAACCACCCTCGCGTAGCCTGTCGGCCAACAGCGCGACCACCGCTCGCGTGTCATCGGCAGGATTCGCGTCGAGGACCTCGACCCGCACATCGACGGACGGCCGCCACGGCGCGGTCGCCGCCACATCCACCTGGACCCGGCCGTCGACGACCACGACCGAGCGGATCACCGGGTAACCCCCGGCAGAATCGGGCTCATCGACGGAAACCTGCTGCCGACCCGACGCGCCCTGCACCCACGCCCGCTCAAGGTCCGCCCGCATCCCCGCCGGCAACGTCGCCGACAACAGCACCGTCGGCACGCCCGCCCCCGCCAACCACCGCAACGCCTCGAACAGGAACTGCGAGGTGTACACGTCGTAGGCGTGGACCTCGTCCAAGACCACGACACGGCCAGCCAGACCCGCGTGACGCAGCATCACATGCTTGGTGCGGGTCGCGGCATGCAACAACTGGTCGATCGTGCCGACCGTCAACGGCATCAGCAGACCCCGCTTCGGGCCGAGGAACCACTCGGCAGCCACCGCATCCGCAGCCCGCTGCCCGGTGCCGGCCGAGCCGAAGATGTCGTCACACCCGTACTCGTCCTGGCCGTCCTCGTCGACACCGCCGAAGGCGAGATCACGAAGCGCAGCCCATTCCTTGTTGAAACGGCGCTTACCATGCAGCAGACCGACGGCAACACCGTCCTCGATCGAGCTCGACCACTGGCGCACCCGTGTGTACATCGGATCGCACGTCGCCTGCGTCGGCATCCCCAGAAAGATCCCGTCAGCGCCGAACCGCCAGGCCAGGATCTCCGTGACCGCCAGCGCGCCCTCCGTCTTGCCCTCACCCATCGGCGCCTCGATGATCACCAGACCTGGCCCCGGCATCCGCTCGGCGATTCCGATCGCGGCTGTCTGCGACGGCCGCGAAACACGTCCGAACCGTTCGAGGACCAGATCCGGCACCCGACGGTACGGCCGCGACGACCAACCGCCCCGGACCCGCAACCTGTCCATCGCCTCCGCCGCCCGCCGCCTGGCCAAACCAATGGAGACCCGTGAGATGTCAGAAACACCGGGAAAGCCCCGACCGCTGGCGATCCAGTCAGCCATGATCACCAACCCGGAGACCGCCAGCTGGGTCGACCTGCTCAGCGGACGCACCGGAGCCCACTCGGCAAGGTCTACATCCAACACCGCCGCCACGGCATACATCAGCGCGTCCTGAGAAGGGAGCCAGTGACTGCCGCCCTGGGCGCGATCGCGCGACAAACTGGTACTGGTCAAGATCGAGTCGTCGGGGATCAACCCGTGGTGGCCAGCGACCATCGGCCACACGAAAGCTACCGCCTCGGGTTCCCATCCGACGTCGCTGAGAACCCGGTCGACGATCACCGCGCCCGCGCAGGAGTGATGCCACCTCTTGGCTTCGGGGCTCAACGGCCTCCACGTCAGCCCTATCGCCTGCACGACGCTTGCCAACCCAGGCTCCTTGTTTTGGAACGCCGGAGTCGCCTTTCCGACATCGTGAATCGCACACAGCCACGCGAAGAACGCTCTCCCGCGACCGCCTGCGGACGCGTCGAGCTTCTCCCGCACCGTCGGCGCGAGGTACCGGTCCCACAGACACTCACCCACCGCCGCCGCATCAAGCAGATGCTGCAGCAACAGGTTCATGCTGCCCTCGGCCTTGGACTTTCCCCACAGGACACCGAACACAGGATGATCAAACTCTTGCGACACGCACCGGACACTAGACTCCGCCTCCGACACTTTGCACCGACCAACAGCCGACAGCGCGGACTCATCACCACACCGACACGACGAACAGCCAACCAACTAACCCTCACCGCCAAGGCAAGCTCATCGAACGGCCGATAGCAACACAGAGAACAGAACTATGCGCATATCCTTCAGCAAGAGCCGTCGCTGGCCGCGCGGCAGCGAATGGCCGAGCAGACTGCCGCTCGGCCTGTAGGTTCTCAGTTACATGGACAACTTTCAGGCTGAACTGACCGGAGCTGCCGTGACGCACACGCCGACTACGATCGAACCGATCAAAAACCGCCAAGATCACCGATAGAGTCGCAGGTCAGCAAGTGTCGTCCCCGCCCGCGCGGGGGTCTTCCCCGGAGCGACTCATGACAGCGATGACCCTTGTCGTCGTCCCCGCCCGCGCGGGGGTCTTCCGGGCCTTGTCCGCCACCAGCACGGACGGACTGGGTCGTCCCCGCCCGCGCGGGGGTCTTCCCAGGGCGTCCTCCCGCTCGTACACCGCCAACATGTCGTCCCCGCCCGCGCGGGGGTCTTCCTGACGTCCGGCGGGACCTGGTCGCGGATGGGCCGTCGTCCCCGCCCGCGCGGGGGTCTTCCCGGAGGCCTGCGCGTCGACGACTGTGATCGAGGGTCGTCCCCGCCCGCGCGGGGGTCTTCCTGGCCCGAGGATCTGCGCGAGGATGGCAAGCGCGTCGTCCCCGCCCGCGCGGGGGTCTTCCCGCATCGCCGACACGAGCGCCGCATCGCGCATCGTCGTCCCCGCCCGCGCGGGGGTCTTCCGGCCGACGTGCTGCGGCAGCTGCCGCCGAAGGTGTCGTCCCCGCCCGCGCGGGGGTCTTCCCCTCGGCATCACCCTCACGGTGGCCGCGACCGGGTCGTCCCCGCCCGCGCGGGGGTCTTCCGTGCCCTCCCACACCTGCACTTCGCCGATCCCGGTCGTCCCCGCCCGCGCGGGGGTCTTCCCCGGTCCACCGTGTCGCTGACGCCCTCGGCGTAGTCGTCCCCGCCCGCGCGGGGGTCTTCCTCCGGATCCACCCCGCCGATCTCCGAGAATCGGGGCGTCCCCGCCCGCGCGGGGGTCTTCCGGACTGTTTGGGCTGGCACTTGGGGCTGCCAGGGTCGTCCCCGCCCGCGCGGGGGTCTTCCAGGGCAACAAGATGCGCGAGTGCACCGTGACGGGTCGTCCCCGCCCGCGCGGGGGTCTTCCGCTATCGGATGCTGCAGACCGGGGTACGTGCCGGTCGTCCCCGCCCGCGCGGGGGTCTTCCTCGCGGTGATCTGCCGGTGTCTGTTGCTCTGCAGTCGTCCCCGCCCGCGCGGGGGTCTTCCCGCCTGCGTCGCCCGGGCTGCATCCTGCTGGTAGTCGTCCCCGCCCGCGCGGGGGTCTTCCCGCCAGCACCTGCAGATACGCCTGCAGGCCGAAGTCGTCCCCGCCCGCGCGGGGGTCTTCCTCACGAATCGGATGCGGAAGCGCGGGTGGCCCGGTCGTCCCCGCCCGCGCGGGGGTCTTCCCCCACCGGCCCACTCGACTGGCTCATCGGCACCGTCGTCCCCGCCCGCGCGGGGGTCTTCCGCCCTGGCGCTCGGCTTCCTCGGCGATCAGCGCGTCGTCCCCGCCCGCGCGGGGGTCTTCCCCGCACCATGGCCGCCGACCACCGCGACCTCATGTCGTCCCCGCCCGCGCGGGGGTCTTCCTGGCAGGATTCGGCTGGGGCCACCTGGGACATTGTCGTCCCCGCCCGCGCGGGGGTCTTCCACGTCACGTCCGCTTCGTTCGCCGCCGTGGTGCGTCGTCCCCGCCCGCGCGGGGGTCTTCCCAACGGCGCGCGCCTGGCCGTCGTCGGGTCTCCGTCGTCCCCGCCCGCGCGGGGGTCTTCCGGCATCGTCATCCGCTGGGCCGACGTGCTCAGCGTCGTCCCCGCCCGCGCGGGGGTCTTCCCAACACCCGCAACGCCGGCCCGCGCACCCTCGTGTCGTCCCCGCCCGCGCGGGGGTCTTCCGTGATGTCACCGCGGGCTACGTCGGCGGTCACGGTCGTCCCCGCCCGCGCGGGGGTCTTCCCGGGTCCGGAAGGGCTGCCGCTGTGCCTTTGGTGTCGTCCCCGCCCGCGCGGGGGTCTTCCGCGCGTCCGCCGATCGGTGCACCCCGACCAGTCGTCGTCCCCGCCCGCGCGGGGGTCTTCCCGATCCGGGGTTGCGGCTCAACGCCGAGGATCTGTCGTCCCCGCCCGCGCGGGGGTCTTCCGCCGACCACCACCCCACCGGCGGTGCGGATGTGGTCGTCCCCGCCCCGCGCGGGGGTCTTCCCGCCAGACCGAGGGACGCGGCACCGGCCGAGCCATCGTCCCCGCCCGCGCGGGGTCCTCCCAGCCAGTGCTTGATGACGCCGTGGAGTTCGGCGTCGTCCCCGCCCGCAGGGGTCTTCCCGGGGCGGTCGCCGTCACCCAGTTCAGGGCACGGTCGCGTCCCCGGCTCGCCCACCTGAGCATCCACCGACGCGACCGTCTCGCGGCGTACTTGAGGCGTCTGGTCGATAAGGCTGCCGCGCATTTGTGGAGGAGCGGGATTGGTGACCGATTCGCAGCGGGTGGATGACGCGAGGCGGGCGCTGGGCGCGAGGCTCGCCGCGTGGCGCACCGCGCGTGGGTTGACGCAGTTGAACCTGGCGCGGCGGGTGCCGGTGTCGCGGACCACGATCGCTGGTGTGGAGACGGGGCGGCAGTGCCCGGACCGGGTCTTCTGGCAGCGTTGCGAGTCGGCGCTGAAGGCCGGCGGTGAGTTGCTGGCGGGCTACGACGGCTACCGGCGTCTCAAGGAGCGGGTTGACCGGGACAGGGCCGACGCGGCGCAACGGGCGCGGTGGGGTGAGGTCGAGGATCGTGTGCCGCCGGCCGGCGTCGGTGGCAGCGCTGCGGCTGTCCCGGCCGGAAGTGTGCCAGGTGGTGTCGGAGCCGTGGGTGGTTCCGGCGGTCCGGCTGGTCTGGCCGCGTCCGCGGCGTTGGACGGCGTGGGTGCTGGTGGGGACGATGTCGTTACCGTTGCGGCCATGTCCGATGGGCGGGTGGTGTCGGTGCGGGTCAGCCGCAGGGGCTCTGCTGGGACTCGCTGCTGGTGTGACGACGCTGCCGGCGGTCACCGTCACGGACGTGCCCCGGTCACCGGCGGTCGACCCCGCCGTCGTGGACTACTTCGCGCAGCTGCGGGCGTTCCTCGTGCAGGCCGACGACCGGCTCGGTGGCCTGACCGTCCTGTCGACGGTCGAGCAGCAGATCACGCTGATCGCCGCGTTCCGCCGGCAGGCGCGGGGGAAGCTTCGTGACCGGCTGGTCAGCGCTCAGGCGCGGTGGAGTGAGTTCGCGGGCTGGCTCGCCGATGACCTGGGAAACCGGGCTGCGGGCGAGCGGTGGTTGGACTTGGCGGCAAGCATGGCGCAGGAAGCCGACGACCAGGAGTTCTGGGCGTACGTGCTGGCCCGCAAAGCGCAGCGGATGATGCACACCGGTGACGAGGACCGTGTCGCCGGTCTGACCCGTGCGGCGTCGCGTCTATCCGACACCCCGGCGCTCATACGCGCCTTCGCCGCTGTCCAGCAGGCGCACGGCAGCGCCGTCCACGGCGATGTCCGTGGTTTCCAGACCGCGATCGACCACGCCCGGACACTGGTCGCGACCGCCGCGCCGACCAGCGACGGGGATACTCTCGGCTCGTTCTGCACCCGGCCGTACCTGGTGGCGCAGGAAGGCGAGGGGTGGCTGCGTCGACGCCGACCAGACAGGGCCATCGACAGTTTCACGGCAGCCGTGGACGAATGGCCTAGCCGCTACCGACGCGAGCGGGGCGTGTATCTGGCCCGCACCGCGCACGCGTACCTCGCCGCCTCCGAACCCGGCCACGCCGCCACCGTCGCCGCAGAGGCGTTGACGGTCGCGACCGCCACCGGCTCGGCGCGGGTCCGCCGCGACGTCACCGCTCTGGCTCAGCGACTCGATCCCTTCCGTCACCAGCAGGACGTCTCACACCTACTCGACCAGCTCGCCACGGCCGGATGAACCACCCGCCCGACCCGCACCGGGCACCCGTTGCGCCGGGTGTCGCTGTCGTCGGCCGCGCCAACATCGACATCACTGTTCGCATCCCCCAACGACCGGTCCCCGGCCGGACGACGTTCGCCTCCTCGGCTGCGACGACCACCCCCGGCGGCAAAAGCCTCAACCAGGCCCTCGCCGCCGCCCGAACCGGTATCCACACCAGTCTGATCAGCAACGCCGGCGACGACCACTGGGGCGCACTCCTACACCAGGCTCTCACCGACGCCGCCGTCGACGTGTCCGGCTTTTACCTCGTCCCATCCGGGTCGACCGGAATAGCGGTCGTCGAAATCGACTCCGACGGCGAGAATCACATCATCCTCGCCCGCGCCCCCGAGTCCGAACTTACCGGCGACCAGGTACACGACAGGCTCACCCGGCTATCCGCCCCGGTCGTGGTGACTCAACTCGACCTGCGACCCGACGCCGTCAACGCCGTCTTGCGCCACCACCGGGCGGACACGCTCATCGGGAATCTGGTCCCCCACCCCACACTCGGGGCGGCCGCGCTCGCCCCACTGGACCTGTTCGTGTCGAACCAGACCGAAGCCGCCGCGATACTCGGCCACCACCACACCGACCCGGCAGACGCCGCACATGAACTCCGCGAACTCGGCCCCAGAGCAGCCGTCGTCACCGCCGGCCCGGCCGGCGCCGCTTACAGCCACCCCACCGGCACCGCGCTCGTACCCACACCCCACGTCAACGCGGTCAACACCAGTGGAGCCGGTGACACCTTCCTCGGCACACTCGCCGCACGCCTCGCCTACCACACTCCGCTGCCTGAGGCCGTCGCCGCAGCCGTCGCCGCCGCGACAACCCACGTGCGCACCCCCGCAGCCTCGTACCGCAGCAGGACCTGACCACTTTCACCACGTAAGGACTGAGTACGATTGCCCGCGCACCGGCCCGTGATCTCACCGCCGCTGTGATCCAGGTGGGAATCCTTGCCCAGCGTCTCGCCGCGCGGCGGGGCTGAAGGCCATCGACCTTACGCCCAGCTCCCGCTGAGTCATCGCAGTCGGCGCGCTGGCGACCGTCGACGACGGGCAGGAGGTGTTCGCCATGAACGTTGCCGGGCCGGACTCGGACACTTTCGCCATCGAAGCCGAAGGACTCCACGCGCTGCGCGAGTCCAGCGGCGTGGGGACCCCAACGCCATCCACCACACCACATTAAATGAGCCAATTCGGGCGGCGGCGGGGCGACCTCTTCAGCGGACTCGGAAGCGACGACGTTCGGATCTTTAGGTCGCCCTCCGAGAATGCTCGATCGTGGCCCGGGGCCAGAGCCAAAGCAAAGTTAGTTGATCTTCGTTTTCCCTGGTGAGGGCGACCCCGGTGAACGGACGCGGCCTTCCTCAGTAGACGATGGTGGTTCTCTACGCCAACCGTCGTCCACCAGAAAGGCCGCTCATGTCAGTCT
>NZ_JBHMIM010000080.1:0-22825 GCF_048060115.1 Micromonospora sp. LOL_023 | reverse complement strand
CAGATCTCGTGACCGCCCATCCGGAGAAAAGCTGTCCGCCTGCCCGGATGCCCCACGTCCGCCCACCCGGCGAACCAACTGACCGTTGACAGCGCGCGCAGCTCGAAGGATGTCCGCCACCATCGACCACATCGGTTGATCAGGCAGCTCCCGACCCTGATTGCGCGCCCACCCGTCCATACTTCCGATCCACGCTGACATGGCTTCCAGGTAGCGAGGCAGCTCAGTGTTCTCCCAGCACTCCGGAGGCGCAGCCGATGCCGCTGCCAAGGACCGCAAGTAGGCCACCAGATCCTCCCGGCTTTGTACCGCACCGGTGTCGTCCAAGTTCATCAACGAATCATGCCAACCGCAGTTGGTGCCGTGACGGTCGCGAGGGTGGTCGGCCGCCGTCGAGGGTGGGGCGATCGGCTGCCGCGCCGCTTCGCGGCTTGCCACCGGTCAACGTGGCCCAGGTCGCGGGCAACCGCCGCCACGGCGAGCCGCCCCGACCAAAAGGCCGGGGCGATAACCCGTACGGCACCGGCCAGCCGCGACCACCCGTCGGCGACGCAGAGGAAGGCAGCAGACTTCCGCTCACACCACCAGCAGCGGGACGCGTAAACCGCTGTAGGTGCCCGGCGAGCGGGTCACCACGACACCGCGTACGGCCGCAGCCTCATGCACGACGTGCCGGGCGGTCAGGCTTCCTGGCCAGCCACCGATCTCGATGGCGGTGTGCTCGGTCAGCGGCAGTGACTGCACTCCCTGAGTCAGCAGGATGCCTTCCCAGCCGCTCCGGCCGGCGTTCAACGTCTCTTCGGCCTCAGCGATCGCCGTCGTGGGTAGCAGGATCTGCAGCCAGCCGGACTCGGCCTGGTCGAGCAGCTCTCCAAGCTCGCGGTAGCCGTGAAACAGATCAATCAGTGCCGAGCCGTCGAAGACCCGTGGCGGGCGTAGCCTCACGCCGCCGCCTGCCCCCGTACGCCCCAGATCCGCTCAGCGTCGGCGTCCGCACGATCCTGCGCCGCTTCCAGCTCCGCAAGCTCATCCGCGCTCAGCGGCAGCGGCAGCGGCTGACCCAGGGCAGCCGCCAAGCGCTGCGCCGCCGTCGGCGGCTCAGGAGTGGTCTCGTCGGGCTTCACACGCCGATCCTACTACCGGATGCCACCGTGCCGGGTCCCGCCGCTGGCGTGCAGAGTACGTGCAACGGCGTGCTCTGCTGCCCCGGCCGGTCGACCTGTTGCGCCTGATGGAAGCCGTGCCGGCCGGCTCCGCTGAGTCGCCTTCCTAAACCGTATGTCGCAGGTTCGAATCCTGCCGGGGGCACCTCACCGAACTGCGCGGTGCCGATCAGTCGCTGTAGTGGTACCTGGCCTTGATGATCTTCACTTCCTTCTCATCGGCCCGGTACACGAGGCGGTGTTCGTCATCTATCCGCCGTGACCAGTAGCCGGACAGGTCGCCTTTCAGGGGTTCCGGCTTGCCGACGCCGGCGAACGGGTCGCGCTGGATCTCGCCGATCAGACGGGTGATCCGGCGGGCCTTCTTCCGATCCGAGGCGAGCCAGAAGAGCAGGTCTTCCCAAGCGTCGGGATCGAAGTTGACCCCGCTCACTCCTCGCCCCCGGCCAACTCCCTTAGCTCATCCATGGTCTTCGCGATCGAGGGGCCGCCCGCTCGGTCTCGGGCGACGGCTTCCATGAGCCGCCTCGCATTCGCGGGAGACCGAAGCAGGTACACGGTTTCCTGCCAGGCGTCGTAGTCCTCCGCCGACATGAGCACCACGTCCCCGCTGCGCGAGCTGATGCGCACAGGGTCGTGGTCGGCGTTGACACGCTCGATAAGGGGGAACAGGCGTTGCCGCGCTTCGCTTGCGCTGATGGACATGGTTGCACTCCTTCCAGCCGGTACAGGAATACCGTACCACTATCGTACCGGAATCTTGTACGACTCCTGCTGCTGGATGGAAGCACGCTGTGGAGGCCAGCCGACCAGCCCGTACGCAGATCCACCGTTCGGCCATCGTCGTGGCAGGTGACCATGCCGGCCGAACACCCGCAGCGCGGTCCGCCTCTGGTCGCAGCGCAACATGCCGCACCCCCCGTGGTGACCCAGCCGGCCCCCAGCCAGCCGGTACGCCATCGGCCCCCCAGAGGATGCACGACGGCCGTTACGACCGCGAGGATGGTCGGCCACCGCCGAAGACGGGGGCGATCGGCTGCCGCGCCGCTTTGCGGTTTGCCCTCGATGAACGTGGTCCGGTCGCGGTGAGCCAGCGCCACGGGGAACCGCCCCGGCCTGAGGGCCGGGGCGGCAGTCCGTGCGGCACCGGCCGGCCGTGCCAACCAGCTTCGGAGGCGGGACCGCCACGGACTATGCGCGGACTGATCATGACGACGCCGCGGCCGGCCGAACACTCGCAGTACAACCGGCCGCACCCCGGACACCGGCCATCATGGTCAGGTCCGGGTTGCCGGTCAAGGAGTAGCCGCGCTGCCCGGAGTTCGTCACGGACCGACGCCGGTCGCACCATCGTCAGCGCGGCCCAGCTGCCAACAGTGCCGCCCGCGCATCGCCGAACAGCCGGCGGCAGCAGGTGATCCACCAGCAGACGCCGCAGCTCCGCTGGGTCGCAGCCCGCGACGAGGGCGCGCAACGCCAGCGGGTCGGCGAGCGGACCAGGGTCGGACGGTATACGCGCACCTCCAGTGAGCAGCGCGTCGGCCGTCGGGCGCCGCACACGCGGACTCGTTCATTGTCCTCGATCGGCAACGCCCGGTCTCACCAGAAACTGTGCAGTCGCCGGGAATCTTGCCCATACCTTCTAGGATGAGCACCCTCCGAAGTGCACTCCGCCCTTCCGGAGCGTCGCAGGAGGTTGACGTGGAGCTGCACAAGCGGCGCGGCGGGCTCGGAACGGGTCTCAGTCTGCTTGTTTTCGGCGTGTTCATCCTGCTCTGCCTGCCGATCGACGGCCCGATGCGGATTCTTCGGGCGGTATTTCTGGGGGCCGGCGGGGCGCTGATCGGTGGCGTACTCGTCTTCTACGCGGTCCGGCCGTTCCGGTTTCGGATCGGGGCCGACGGGTTGACGTTCCGGAGCAAGGGCGCCGCCCGCTCCGTACCGTGGAACGACGTCGCGACGGTCGTCCTCGACCAGCCCGCACCGGGCGCCGGCAATGTCCGGCCGTCGCCGCGACTGCTGCTGACCGCCGCCGACGGCGCGGACGTCGGTCTGCCGATGACTGCCAGCAGTACGGCGTACGACGGCGGCTGCGCGGTGCTGCTCGACCTCGGCGATGTCAAGGAGTCACCCGAGCAGGTGGCCGAGGCGCTGACCCGGTACGCCGGGGACCGGTTCATCGACGCACGCGAGCCACGCTCCGACAGTTCAGCAGGCCCGGACTTCACCATCGTCCTACGCGGATACGACAGCGACGCCGTCGACGGGCTGGTGCGCACGGGCCGCGACGCCCTGTCGTTGCCACCGGGCGACCCGCGGCGGGTCACCGCCGGCGGCAAGATCCAGGACGCGAGGTTCCCGATCGCCCTGCGCGGTTACGACCGTCAACAGGTGGATGCGTTTCTGGACGAACTCGCCGCCGAGTTGGCGACGCCGGTCGGCGACCCGGATGCATCCGGCGCCGAGTCCTGAGCCGCTGGCCAGAGCCTTACATCCTGGTTTCGAGCTAATTTGCGCCATCTGACAACGAACCCGGCTCATCCAAGGTATTTTTCAGCATCGATTCCGCTCGGTAGAAGTGTCCACCTCGGTGACCGTCGGCACCACGCCGGTCGCCGCACTCCTACCTTCGGGAGGAAACCTTGTCCACGCGTCTGACACAACGCGTACGCCGATCCACGCTCGCTCTGATCGGCGTGGCAGCCATGGCGCTGCTGCTCCCGGTCACCTCGGCGACCGCCGCGGCTCTCGACCGTTCGACCGACAACGGCAGCCTCGCCGCGGCCGCCGATGTCTGGATGATGGACAACTCGAGTGACGTCGGGCTCCAGCCACACAACCTCGGCTCGATCTGGCAGAGCCCCGACATCAAGGTTTGCAACACCGCCGTGGAGTGTGCGGTCAGTCAGAACCCGATCATCGGGCAGACCAACTACATCTTCGTCAAGCTGCGCAACCCCGGACCGTACGCCAATCCGGTGACCGAGCAGGGCGAGCTCCACGTCTACCGGACCACCCCCGGCGGCGGCGCCTCCTGGCCCATTCACTGGACCGAGATCGGCTGGACCTCGGTGTCCGTCGCCCCCGGGGTCACCACGGTCACCATTCCGTGGAACGGTGTCCCCGGCCCGGGACACTTCTGCCTGCTGACCCGCTGGGTCTCCGCCAACGATCCGATGACCGTCGAAGGCCCGGACACCCCGCAGAACACCCGGAACAACAACAACATCGCCTGGCGCAACGTCAACTCGGTGGCGCTGCCGGGTAACGGGCAGACCGAGGAGCGGCCGTTCGCGATCGGCAACGTCCTGCGGGAGCCGACCCGCAACAGCGTGGTCTTCACCGAGGACGGCGCTCCGCTGCGCACCGCCGGTGGCCGACTCGTGGTGGATCTCGGGCCGACGCTGTTCGCGCGCTGGGTCGAGGGCGGCAAGGCAGGCAAGGGCATCCGGGAAGTTGGCCGCAACCAGGTCGAGATTGTCGAACCGGGCCAGGCCAGTCTGGACAACCTGATGCTGCGCGGCAATGAACGGCTGACCATGCGGCTGCTGTTCACCGCCACCAAGCCGACGCAAGAGCCGATCGCCGTACTCGTGACGCAGGTCGGCCCGGACATCACCGGCAAGGATCGGGCCGACCTGGGCGGGGTCCGCTACGACGTGACGGTCGGCAAGCGGCAACAGTAGCCATCCCGTAGGGCAGGGGTGAAGGTCGCGTCCGGGACCCGTGACCTCCGCTCCAGCAGGTCCGGATCTGCTGGCTCAGCGCAGGCTGACCCAGCAGGTCCGGACCTTGTACGTCGCGCTGGTGGCCCGCAGCTGCACCGGGCCGGCCGGCGGTACGCCCATCGAGAAGAAGCCGACCTCGTCCACCGGCACGTCCTCGTACTGCCCGGCGGCGGACCGCGCGCTGAGCCGGCCGGGTCCGGCGGGGGAAAGTTGGCCGACCACCCCGAAGGCGGTGACCTCGATCGCGAGTACCACCGGGCCGGAACGGAAGGTCAACCTCCGGTCGGTGCCGGCGGAGCGGGTCAGCCCGGCCGGCTCACGGTCGCAGGCCGAGTCGAAGATCAACTCTGCGACTGCCAGCTCCGCGTCGACGGTCCGCCAGCTGAAGGCGGCCAGCGCCGCGTCGATGAACTGCTCCGACACCGGACCCGACTCGCGCAGAGCAGCACCCAGCTCGATCAGCAGCTCGTCGTCACTGTCTGGTGGCCACTGCCGCATCGCGTTCACCTCCGTTGCCCGGTGGCGCCCCATTCGGCGCGCGGCCGATGTAGCGGGCGAGGGCTGCACAGTTGCGCAGCTTCGCCAGGCATCGGGCCTGGGTCGGACCGACGCTGCCGATCGGTATGCCGAGGCGCTCGCCGATCTCACGGTAGCTGGCCGGCGGGTCCCCGACGAGTAGTGTGAGTAGTTCCCGGCAGCGGACCGCCAATTCGGCGAACGCGTCCCGCAGTGCCTGGCTCCGCTCGGCGCGCAGCAAGTCTTCGTCGGGAGTGGACGGATCGACCAGCAGCAGGGTGCCGACGTGCGCGTCGACCGACTCGTCGTACGGGTCGAATGGCTGGGTGCGCCGGCCGAGCCGGAGCATCCGGAGGCATTCCCGGCGGGTGGTGGTCACCAGCCAGGCGGGCAGTGCGGAAGACTCACGCAGCCGGCTCAGGTTCTCGACCAGCCGTAGCCAGACCGTCTGGTTGACGTCGGCCGCGTCGGTGGGGTCGAGTCTGTGGCTGCGGATCACCGTCGCCACCAGTGGGGTGTAGCGGTGGACCAGGCCGGCCCAGGCGGTCTCGTCGCCCGCCGCGGCGGCGGACACCAGGTCGGGTACGGCGTCGCGGCCTTCCCCGGGTGCGGCGTCGCGGCGCCCACCAGGTACGGCGTCGTGGCTGCCCCCGGCGGCGGGCTGGCTCATCCGATCAGCACGCCGTAGTCGGGATGCCAGGCCGGGCCGGCAGTCATCGCCGCCGCCGCGGCGGGGGCGTCCAGCCCGGCCCCGGTCATCAGGGCGGCGATCCGGCCGGAGACATGGCCGGTGGCGAAGGATGTGCCGGCCCAGGCGGCGAAGCCCTCAAACGGCAGGACCGGTTGGCCGGGCAGGATCAGTTGACCGGCGACGTACGTGCTGGCGCGGTCACCGTACGCGCTGGCGTCCACCCACGATCCGTGGCTGCTGTAGCTGGCCGGCACCGGAGTGTTGTCGCCCGGCTCGACCGCCGCCACGGCCAGCACCCTGGCCAATGCCGCCGGCCAGGCTGGGCGGTTGGTGCCGGCGTTGCCGGCCGAGGCGACCACCACCGTCGACTTGGCCAGCGACGCAAGGGTGTTGACCAGTGGCAGCGGCGGCTGGTCGTGCTGGGTGAAGTAGCCGAGGGACAGGTTGACGATCGTCACCTGCGGGCTGAGCCGGCTGATCGCGGCGACCAGGCTCTCCTCGTCGCCGATGCCGTTGGCGTCCAGTGCCGGCTCCGGGTCGACGCGTACCCCGGGGGCGGCCTGGCGCACGACGCCGGCGACGAAGGTGCCATGCCCGCCCTGCAGGGCCAGTTGGGTGCCGCTGAGGTAGAGCGGGTCCTCGTCGTCGGGTTCCGGCAGGTAGCTGCCACCGAGCCACAACGGGTGCGCGTCGCCGGCCAACCGCCAGATGCCGGTGTCGCAGACACCGACGGTGACGCCGGCGCCTTCACCTAGCCGGGCCGGGTCCGGCGGGGGCAGTGCCGGCGCGACGCGGGGCGGCCCGCCGGGGTTGCCCATGATGTTGCCGAAGCCGATCAGTACGTGGTGTGGCTGGACCTGCGGGGCCCGTCCGCCCGGCCACTGGCTCGGGTCGCGGAGCTTGTCGACCACGGCCGGGACGTCGGTCTCCTGGTGGAAGCGTAGTCGGCTCACCCGGCCGAAGCCGGCATCCTCGGTGACCTGGTGGCCGTCGGCGCGCAGCCGGGCCGTCACCCGCTGGACGTCGGCCGGGGCGACCAGCAGTTGCCGGGGGCGGTAGAGGAACTCCTTGCCGGCGGGGGTGTGCCGCCGTACGGCCGGATGGGCGGCCACGATCTCCCGGAACGCGCGCTGGTAGCTCTCGTCGAGGGACCGGTCGCCGCTGTTCGACGGCGGCCCGACGGCCGAGCCGCTCGGCCCGACAGGCCCGAGTGGCAGCGCTGCGGCGGCCAGCGCGGACCACCCCATCAGACGCCGGCGGGAAATCTGCCTGGGCGGACCTGGCACGACGGGGTGGTGGTCGGGCGACACCTGACCTCCAAGCGGTGGGAGACGGGGTCGGCACCACAAAGGGCGACCACTGAAGGTTACGGGCCCGACACGATTATTTCAAAGAATAGTTAGAAGTCAATTGAAAGACTGGCGCCCGAGGCCGACGTTGACCCGGGAGGCGCAGGTGGGGAATTCTCTCCACCATGGCCGAACCCGCCGATTCCGGTGTCGACCCGGCACAGCGGGCCCTGGATACCGTACAACGCTACCCGCACGAGGCCATCGCGATCGCCCGCCAGGTACTCGCCGACACGCCGGACCCCCGTGCCCGGTCCACCGCCGAACGCGCCATTGGCCTGGCACTGCGCGAACTCAACGACCTGCCCGGCGCGGCCCGCCATCTGCGCCGGGCGGTACGCGCCGGCGACGACGCCCGCCTGCGGGCGCTGGCCCGGATGAGCCTCGGTTACGTGCTGGCCAGCGCCGGTCAGACGACCGCCGCGCTGCGGGCGGTCACCCTGGCCCTGCCGCAGCTGACCGGTGCCGACGCCGGCCGTGCCCGGATGCAGCGTGGGGTGGTGCTGCACTACCGGGGTCGGTTCGACGAAGCGGTCCGCGACTACGACCTGGCAGTGGAGATCGCCCAGCGGGAGGGTGACCAGCTGCTGGAGGCACGGGCCCGCAACAACCGGGGTCTGCTCAACGCTCACCTCGACGCACACCCCGACGCACACCCCGACGGCCGGCCCGACGGCCGGCCCGACAGTCCTTCCGGCCGGCACCGGGGGGCCGGCCGGGTCCTCGACGACGACCTGCACCGCGCCGCGGCCATCTTCAGCCGGCTCGGGCTGGACCTGGCCGCCGCCGACGCCCGGTGGAACAGCGGCATCGCCACCGGCCAACGTGGTGACGTTGCCGGTGCGCTGCACTGTTTCGCCGAAGTGGACGCCGAGTACCGCCGGCTGGCGGTGCCTCGCCCCGCGCTGCTGCTGGACCGCTTCGAGCTTTTGCTGTCCGTACCGCTGATCGACGAGGCGGTGGCGGTCGCCGGCACCGCCGTGACGGAACTGCGCCGCCTGGGGATGGCCTCCGACCTGGCCGAGGCGTTGCTCGCCCAGGCCCGGGCCGCGCTGCTGGCCGGCGAGCCGGCCACCGCGGCCGAGACCGCCGCAGCGGCCCGCAGCCGGTTCCGCCGGCAGGGCCGGCGCACCTGGGCGACGCTCGCCCGGCACGTCGAGCTACGGGCCGGGTACGCCCAGGGCAACCGTTCGGCGACGTTGCTCACCTCGATGGTGCGCACCGCCGACCAGCTCGACGCCACCGGCTGGCCCGGTCCGGCGCTGACCACCAGGATCGAGGCGGCCCGGCTGGCCGTCGCACTCGGCCGGCACGGCCGGGCCGTGGAGTTGCTCACCGTCGCGTCGGAGGCCCGGCGGCGCGGCACCGCACCCCGGCGGGCCCAGGGGTGGTACGCCCTCGCGCTGCGCCACCGGTTGGCCGGCGACGAATCCGGCGCGGCCCGGGCGCTGCGCCACGGCCTGGCGGTGCTCGACTGGCACCGCGCCTCGCTCGGCGCGACCGAGTTGCGGGCGCACAGCGGCACGTTCGGCCAGGAACTTGCCGCCGAAGGGCTGGACGTCGCCATCCGGCGCAGCGCGCCGGCGCAGGTGCTGACCTGGGCGGAACGATGGCGGGCCAACACGCTGCGGATGCGACGGGTCTCCCCGCCGCCCGACCCGGACCTGGCCACCGCCCTGACCGAGCTGCGGATGGTCAGCACCGCGCTGGAGGACGCCCTGCTGGCCGGCAACCCGGTGCAGGCACTGCGCGGCAGCCAGGCCCGCCTGGAGCAGCGGATCCGGGAGCTGGCCAGGAAGGTCAGCGGTGGCGGTGAGCTGCTCGCGCCCCCGGGGGTGGCCGAGATCGCCACGGCGCTGGACGACGCCGTACTGCTGGAACTGGTCGCGCACGGCGAGCGGTTGCTCGCCGTGCTGGTCCGCGACGGCCAGCCGACGTTGCACGACCTCGGGCCGCTGGCCGAGGCGGTGCGGGTGGCCCGGCTGCACCGGTTCGGACTACGCCGGCTGGTCACCACCGGCGACAGCCCCGACGCGCGGAACGGGGTCGGTGCCGACGCCCGGGCCGGGGTCGCACACGCCGCCGCCGCGCTGGACCGGCAGCTTTTCGACCCGGTACGCGACCGGCTCACCGACCGGCCACTGGTGATCGTGCCGATCGGCGAACTGCACGCCGTACCGTGGTCTGGTCTGCCGACCTGCGCCGGCCGGGCGGTGACCGTGGCGCCATCGGCGACGGCGTGGCTGCGGGCCGCCGGCCGGCAGACCGGCGGGCCGGACACCCCGGCGGCCGACGGGCCGGCGGTGCTGGTCGCCGGGCCACGGCTGCCGGCCGCCGAGACCGAGGTACGGCAGCTCGGTGCGGCCCTGCCCGGCTCCCGTGCCCTCACCGGGGCCGCCGCCACCGCCGACGCGGTGACCAGGGCGCTCAACGGTGCGGCACTGGCACACATCGCCGCGCACGGGCGGTTCCGGGCGGACAACCCGCTCTTCTCGACGCTGGACCTGGCCGACGGGCCGTTGACCGCCTACGAGCTGGAACGGCTGACCAGCCCGCCCGGCTTGGTCGTCCTGTCGGCCTGCGACTCCGGCCTGACCGGGGTTCGCCCAGGCGACGAGGTGATGGGCTTCACGGCGGTGCTGCTGGCGCTGGGCGCCCGCTGCCTGATCGCGACGGTGCTGCCGGTGCCAGCCGACCTGACCACCGCGCTGATGCTGGAGCTGCACCGCCGGATGCAGGCCGGCGACGGGCCGGCGGTGGCCCTGGCCGGTGCTCAGCAGGCATTTCAAGCTGGCCGGGATGCGAACGCCGCAGCGGTTCACGCCACCGCTGCGGCCTTCGTCTGCCTCGGGGCGGGGTAGTCCGACCGGTGGGGTCTAGGGCACGACCCGTACGACCACCCGCTGGTAACGGGTGAGCGGCGGGTTTCCCTGGTCGGTCGCCTCGAGAATCAGGTGAACCGTGTCACCCGGCGTGGCGTCCGGTGGGATCGACACTGTGGTCCGTAGGGCAGCGCTGTCTGCGATGTCGACCTCCCCCGGGAAGGTGCCAGCTTCGCGGTACTGCCACCAGGTCGTGGTCACCGAGTCACCGTCGGGATCATCCACCGTGGCGCAGAGGGCGATCGTGGCGCCGGGCCTGGCGCTTACGTCGAGGCCGCTGTGGACCGTGACGACAGGGTGGTGGTTCGCGTCGGCGAACCGTGCGGTCGTCAGCCAGGTCAGGCGGGCAGCGAAGTCCAGTTGGGCAGCCTTGGCCCATCGCCCGCTGCTGTACCCTTCGACGAGGTCACCGGCCTGATTTCTCTCGGCGGGTCCGCAGATCCAGTAGTTCGGGGTGGTGCTGGCCTGAACGATTCGGTGCCCCCACCCGCCGTAGGTCCAGTCCTCCAAGCTGCGCAGTCCGGTATCCAACAGGTAGAGAAACGCAGGATTGTCCCCCTCTGACAGGAAGTCGAAACGCCCGCGCGGCGGCAGCCAGCCGCTGGTGTCGGTGAGGTCGCCGAAGATGTCGAGCGGATCCCCGGCCATGGCTCGGCCGTCGCCCCATACCCGGTACTTGCCGCCGAGCGGGCTGCTCTCGAGGATGTTCGCGACGATCCACCGACCGTCGAAGTAGCTGAGCGCCTCCGGGTCGACCGGCTTGGTCGAATGCCTACCGTAGAAGCCCCAGACGCCCGACCCTGCGTCGGTGGTGACGATGTCGGGCCACACGACGCTGATGTACTCGTCGTAGGTGTCGTCCTGCTTTCCCTGCATGGTTATCACGGCCTTACCCGAGACCTTCTCGTAGATCTCCGGCCACCTTGCCGTGCCCCGAAAACGCTCCTCGATAGCCATCAACGCGCGGGCTATGGTGTTGCATCCACCCCAGACCTGTAGGTAGAGCGGGTCGTCTCGATCGTCCAGCAGCGCCTTGGCAATCGCGTTCGAGCCTTCGGTGTCGGTCGCCATCTCCCCCTCGAAAGCGACGTTTCCGACCTTCACGATGCTGAGAAGGTGTTCGGGGCTGGGATAGCGATGATCGTGTACGAGCAGGTTGCGGTATCCCTTCGCGTACTCGGCGACAAGGTCCTGGATGTGCTGCGTTCCGGTCCACCGCCAGGAGGTCACCGGTTCGTCGTACTCTCGGTCGGGCAGAAAGAACTTGGTGCCTCTGCCGTCGCCAGCGAAGTGGTACCTGGAGCTCGTGTAGACGATCGCCACAGTGTCGACCTCGTTGGTGTACAGCAAGTACCGAATCAACGAATTGTAGTCGTCTGTCTCGATGTCGGTGGTCACGATTGTGCGTGGCTGGGGGCGCCCAGCGCCCTGAGTTGCCGGCGGTCCATCCACGACGTCTCTCCTAGTATTCGAGTTGGTGTACTTGGCGTTGTGGTGAGGAGTTGGCGGACCTCTCAGTGGACCAGCGAACCTTGGCCAGGACCTCACCGGAGGCTGGGTCCAGACGAACGGTTGCGCGCCGGCATTCCAGAAGGGCCATTCGGATCTTGATCGACGCTAGCGGAGGTGACAGTGGGTGGCAGTGGCGGATGGCCGTGCCGGCCGGAAGGGTCCCGATTGGACGCGGCAGCCGGGATCCGGCAGATCGTCCGCGGAAGTTGATCGACGGCCAGCCGCCGCAGTGAGGGTATGACAGGCATTCGGCCGGGACAACTCGCCGGCGGGGTGACTCGGCCGGAGGTCGACCAGCGACCCGACCGGACACGCCGCGACGGCGTACTGGCCGACGGGTTCATCGCCCCAGCGGGGCGAACGTGGGTACCACGACGGCCAGATCTCCGGCAAGGGCAGGTATAGCAATCGATCACGCGG
This sequence comes from Micromonospora sp. LOL_023, assembly GCF_048060115.1. Classification (NCBI taxonomy): domain Bacteria; kingdom Bacillati; phylum Actinomycetota; class Actinomycetes; order Micromonosporales; family Micromonosporaceae; genus Micromonospora; species Micromonospora sp. LOL_023. Next base: position 10,564 of record NZ_JBHMIM010000080.1, on the reverse strand, counting down.
CATCAAGTCGCAGCTACGCCGGTCGTGGCTCAAGCACCAGATACGGCAACCACCCGCTCCGCCGGAAGTCAAGGGACGCGTCTCACGGCAGAATCCGTGCGCAGATGTCCGCTACGCCCACTTCTGGACGACCCCCCAGGTACGCGCCCGTAACGAGTACGCAACCGAGTCTTGACACGTCACGGCCATCGGGACGTAACCTGACCGAGAGTTGATTCAACACCGAATCAATATTCAAGAGGTGATGATGGACACGATTCTGTCGGTGGACCAGGGCACCACCAACACGAAGGCGTTGCTCGTCAGTGACTCTGGCGTGCTCCTCGCCCGCGGTTCCGCACCGGCCGGTGTCACCTTCCCCCGCCCCGGTTGGGTCGAGCAGGACGCCAACGAACTATGGGACAGCGTTCTGAGGGCAGTGGGTGAGTGTCTGGACGCCTCTGGCGGCACGACCCCCACCGCGGTGGCCGTCTCCAGTCAGCGGGAATCGGTTGTTGCCTGGGAACGCTCGACCGGGGTGCCGGTCGGCCCGGTGCTCAGCTGGCAGGACGCACGGGCGAACGACCAGTGCCGTGACCTGGCCGCGTCCGGCTTCACCGAGACGGTACTCCGTCGGACCGGTCTGCCCCTCGACCCGATGTTCTCCGCACCCAAGATGGCCTGGCTGCTGCGGGACGCGGGTTTCTCCGGCCGTAGTGCCGCCGCACGGGCCGACATCGCGGTCGGCACTGTCGATGCCTGGCTGGTCTGGAACCTCACCGGCGGGGCCGTCTTCGCCAGCGAGGCCGGCAACGCTTCCCGCACCCTGCTGTTCGACCTTGCGACGCTCGACTGGAGCGACGACCTGCTGGACGCCTTCGGCGTACCGAGGGAAGTCCTGCCCGAGGTCCGAGCCTCCGACGCCGGCTTCGGGGTGACCGCCGACCTCGGGGTCATCCCCGCCGGGCTGCCGGTGGCCGCGGTCCTGGCTGACTCGCACGCTGCCCTCTACCAGCACGGATGCCACCTGCCGGGTACGGCGAAGGCGACCTACGGAACCGGTTCGTCGGTAATGGCGCCGGTCGCCGGGCCTGGTGATCGGCCCGTCGGGGTCGCCACCACCCTGGCGTGGTTGACGAACGCGCCGACCTACGCCAGGGAAGGCAACATCATCGCTTCCGGCGCCGCGCTGGCCTGGATGGCCCGCACCCTGGGCCTGGCGGACGTCACACTGCTCGAGAAGGTCGCTGACACCGTTGGCGACTCCGGCGGAGTGCATTTCGTACCGGCGTTCTCGGGGCTCGGCGCCCCCTACTGGGACCGGACCGCGACCGGCATCCTCACCGGTGTCACCGGCGGCACGGACCGTGCGCACCTGGCCATGGCCGCGCTGGAGGCCGTAGCCCATCAGGTCGCCGACGTCCTGGACACCGTCGAGGCGGACTCGGCCGCGATCGACGTGTTACACACCGACGGTGCCGCCACCGCCAATCGCCGGCTCATGCAACTGCAGGCAGACCTGTTGGGCCGGCCGATACGAGTGGCGGACGCCGCGGACGCGTCCGCGCTTGGCGCGGCCACCCTGGCACGACGTGCGCTTGGCCAATCCGAGGCCGACCTGTCGACGCCGGACGGCACGGTGGTCGAGCCGAGAATGGCCGCAGAGGTGCGAGCCGGCCGCAGGGCCGAATGGGCCAACGCGGTCGCCCGGTCACGGGCAGACGTGCGAGCAGACAACAGTTCCAGCCGCTGAGCGACCCGACGACCCGCAACGAAAGGAGCCTCTCCGCGATGACGCCGACAGCTCGACCGACCGGCTTGGCGCTGCTGCGCCGCCCGCCACTGATCGGCGGCGCGGTCCTGGTCGCACTGCTGATTGCGATCGCGTCGACCACCAAGGTGGTCGACGCCGAGAGTGCCGCCGCCGCTGGCGATGCGCAGCGCTTCGACGCCGCCGGATACGCGACCGAGCGGTACGACTCCGAGGTGGTGCCCACGATCGAGCAGAACGCGGTCGACATCGTGGAGCTGCTGGGCGCGATCACGACCGACCCGGCCGCCGCGGGGGAACAGTACGGCCACCGTGATGGCCCGAATGCCCGGTACGCGTTCGCGACCTCGGGCACCGCCGTCGCCGGGACCGTCTCGGGTACCTTGCTGCCGCTGCAGATCGACGGACTTCCCGAGGGTGTCCAGGTGAGTCTGCAGATCGGACCGGCCATCAACGGCACCGCGCTGCGGGACGCGACCGGCCTCATCACATTCGACCAGTTTCTCAACCAGCTGGAGTACGCCGACGCCTCGACCGAGTTGAACAACCAGGTGAAGACCAAGGTCTTGGCCGACTTCGACGCCGAGGCCGCAGCTGGGCGGCAGGTGTCGTTCGTCGGCGCGTTCACCTACGGGAGCAACCCCGAACTGATCCAGGTGACACCGGTACATCTGGAGGCGGCATCGTGACCGCCGCCGATTCCTTCGTCCTGCGGACCCGCGAGGTATCCAAGGTATACGGCGGCACCCGTGCCCTGGCCGGGGTCGATTTCGGTATCCGCGCCGGCGCGGTGACGGCCTTGTTCGGCGAGAACGGCGCAGGCAAGTCGACGTTGATGAAGATCCTGGCCGGAGTGGAGACGCCGTCGACCGGCGTGATCGAGATGGATGGCGCACCGGTCGCCTTTCGATCCGCCGCCGACGCTGTCGGGCACGGTGTCGCCATCATCCATCAGGAACTCAACCTGTGCCCGAACCTCAGCGTCACCGACAACCTGTTCCTCGGGCGCGAGCGCACCAGCCGTGGCGGTCTGCTCGATCTCCGGGGGCAGCGGCGGGCAACCGCCGCGCTGCTGGCCCGGCTCGAGGAGCCGATCGACCCGGACATCCTGGTCGGCGACCTCCGTCTCGGTCAGCAGCAGGTCGTCGAGATTGCGCGGGCGATCTCACTGGATACCCGGGTGCTCATCATGGACGAGCCGACCTCCGCGCTGAGCGCGTCCGAGGTCGAGGTCCTCTTCCGGGTGATCCGCGAGCTGACCGGCAACGGGGTAGCGATCGTCTACATCTCGCACCATCTGGAGGAGGCGCTGGAGATCGCCGACGACGTCGCCGTGCTGCGCGACGGCGCGCTGGTCGCTACCGCCCGCGCCAGCGAGGTAGACCTGGCCTGGATCGTGGCGAACATGGTCGGACGCAGCCCCGACGACCTGTACCCACAGTTGACCGCGCCGGTCGGCGAGCCGCTGCTACAGATCAGTGGCGTCAGCGTGGTGGACCCGACGAACCCTGCCCGCCTCGCCGTCGACGACCTGGACCTGACCGTCCGGGCCGGGGAGGTGGTCTGCCTGTACGGACTGATGGGTGCCGGCCGTACCGAGTTGCTCGAGGCACTGGCCGGGCGGCTGCCGGTACGCGCCGGCTCAGTCGTGGTGCGCGGCCGGGACGTCACCTCGGCGAGCATCGCAGACCGGATCGATCTCGGGCTCGTCCTGGTGCCGGAGGACCGCCAACGCGACGGCCTGGTGCAGACCATGTCAGTCGGCGAGAACCTGTCACTGGCGGCGATCGGACGGCTGCGACTCGGCCCGCTGATCGCCCGCGCACAGGAGGCAAGCGTGATCGGTAAGGCGATCTCCCGGGTCACGGTCAAGACATCCGGCGCGGGTGCGGCGATCACGTCGCTGTCCGGCGGCAATCAGCAGAAGGTGGTCATCGGCAAGGCGCTGCTGACCGATCCGCAGGTGCTGCTACTGGACGAACCGACCCGGGGTATCGACGTCGGTGCCAAGGCGGACATCTTCACGCTGATGGCGGAGCAGGCACGGCAGGGCATAGCGGTGTTGTTCGCCACCTCCGAACTGGGCGAGGCACTACACGCGGCGACGCGTGTAGTGGTGATGTATCGCGGCCGCGCGGTGCAGGTCCTGGACCCGACGACCACTACGAAGGAACAGCTCATGGCAGCTTCCGGCGAAGCCGAGCCGCCTCGTCCGCTGAACGGAGCCCCCGAATGACCAGCATCCGCACCAGCCAGTTGGCCACCGCCACGGCCGGCGCGAACGAACCTGCGGAGCGGTCAGGTCCCGCCTGGATCCGGCGGCTGGGAGACGCCGCCCTGGAACTGCGCGCGTTCATCGCCCTCGCGGTCATCGTGGTCATCTTCGCCTCGCTGTCCGACACGTACCTGACCAGCAGCAACCTGATCACGATGACCCGGCACGTGGCGATCAACGCAATCCTCGCCCTTGGCATGCTGCTGGTGATCCTCACGGGTGGCATCGACCTGTCGGTCGGATCGATCGTAGGGCTGTCCGGCATCGTCGCTGGCGTGCTGCTGCAGGGTTGGGAGATCAACTCCTTCGACGTCGTCCTCTACCCGCAGGTGTGGGCGGTGATCGTCATTTCCCTCGTGGTCGGCATGCTGGTCGGTGCGCTCAACGGACTGCTGGTGTCGCGCTTCAATCTGGCACCGTTCATCACCACTCTCGGCATGCTCTATGTTGCGCGCGGCATTGCCCTGCTGATCTCCGATGGCTCGACATTCCCCCGGCTGGAGGGCAGCCCGGAGCTCGGCAACACCGGTTTCGGTTTCCTCGGCCGTGGACGCCTGCTCGGCATCCCCACCTCCATTTGGATCATGGTGCTCCTGGCCGTGCTCGCGATCGTGCTGATCCGCCGGATGCCGTTCGGACGCTGGCTGTACAGCGTCGGCGGCAACGAGCGGGCCGCCGAACTGTCCGGCGTACCGATCCGCAAAGTCAAGATGTGGGTCTACATGCTGTCCGGCTTCTGCGCCGCCATGGTCGGACTGATCATCGCCTCTGAGCTGACCTCGGCTGCCCCACAGACCGGTGAGACCTTCGAACTCAACGCGATCGCCGCAGTGGTGATCGGCGGCGCCTCCCTGGCTGGTGGCCGCGGAACCGTCCGCGGCGCACTGGTCGGCGCCTTCGTGATCGGCTTCCTCTCTGACGGGCTGGTGATGGTCGGCGTCTCCACGTTCTGGCAGATCGTGATCAAGGGAGCAGTGATCATCCTCGCCGTCCTGCTGGATCAGGGCCAGCAGCGCCTCAAGCGTTCTTCAGCGGCGACGGCCGCGGGCCAACGGTCCGCACAGCCGCCATCGCCGACGTCCCATTCACAACAGGTTCCCCGATGAGGAGGCAGTACCAATGATCCGTCCACGCACACTACGAATGGCCACGCTGCTGGTCGCCAGCACGCTCGTCCTGGCCGCATGCGGTTCCGATGACGGCACCGAGCCGGCCACGGACGCGGCAAGTGACTCAGCCGGCGGTCTCATCGCCGTCATCACCCCCTCGCATGACAACCCGTTCTTCAAGGCCGAGGCCGACGCGGCGGTGGCCAAGGCCGAGTCCCTAGGTTACGAGACGACATCGACGTCCCATGATGACGACCCCAACAAGCAGTCGGAACTGATCGACTCGGCCATCACAGCCGATGCCAAGGCGATCATCCTCGACAACGCCGGTGCGGACGCCTCGGTCGGACCGATTCGCAAGGCGGTCGACGCGGGGGTGAAGGTCTTCCTGATCGACCGGGAAATCAACGAGACCGGCCTGGCCACGGCGCAGATCGTCGCGAACAACTCACAGGGCGCCGCGCTGGTGGCCGAGGAGTTCGTCAAGGCGATGGACGGCTCGGGCAGCTACGTCGAGCTGACAGGTAAGGCATCCGACACCAACGCTGGCGTCCGCTCCAGCGCCTACACCAGCGTCATCTCCCAGTACCCGGACATGGAGCTCGTGACCCAGGAAACGGCCAACTGGGACCAGCAGGAGGCGTTCACCAAGACCGAGACGATCCTGCAGAGCAACACCGACGTCAAGGGCATCATCGCAGGTAACGACACGATGGCCCTCGGCGCGCTGGCCGCGGTCAAGGCCGCAGGCCTGGACGGCAAGGTGATCATCGCAGGCTTCGACGGCAGCCCGGACGCGGTCGCCGCCATCAAGGCCGGTGAGCTCCTCGCCACTGGCCTGCAGCCGGCAGTGCTCATCGCGGAGACCGCAGTCGAGCAGGCAGACGAGGTGATTCGGACGGGCAGCGCCAGCCTGCCGGAGAAGCAATCGATCGACTGCGCGCTGATCACGAAGGACAACGCCGACACGTACACCTTGTTCGCCCTGAAGTGACGGACCACACCGGTGGGGGCGCTGAGCATGCTTTGCGCCTCCGCCGGGCTCTGGTAATCTTAATCTGAATCAGATTTCGGAGTTGAATAGATATGCCTAATGAACCAAGGTTCGGTGCCGGACTATGGCACTTTGCCAGCTACGTCGACCGATACGCAGTCGACGGCTACGGACCCGCCGTCACCACGTTGGAGGCGATCGCTCTCGCGGGAGAGGTCGGCGAGCTGTCCGTGGTCGACCTGAACTACCCGTTCACCCCAGGCGTGGGCCTGTCCGAGGTCAAGGACGCACTTGCCGCCGCCGGCCTCGGCGCGATCGGCATCACTCCGGAGATCTACCTACGCAAGTACCGCAGAGGCGCATTCACCAACCCGGATCCGGCAGTCCGCTCGGCCGCCCTCGACCTGATGAACGAGGCTGCGGGAGTAGTCCGAGAACTCGGCGCCGACTACCTCAAGATCTGGCCGGGCCAGGACGGCTGGGACTATCCGTTCCAGGTCAACCACCGCCAGCTCTGGGCCCTGGCCGTCGACGGCATGCGGGAACTCGCCGGCGCACATCCCGACCTGCGGTTCGCCATCGAGTACAAGCCACGCGAGCCACGCGTGCACATGACCTGGGACTCGGCCGCCCGCTCACTGCTGGGCATCCAGCAGATCGGGCTGGACAACGTCGGCGTCCTACTTGACTTCGGCCACTCCCTTTACGGCGGCGAGTCGCCGGCGGACGCGGCCCAACTGCTCATCGACCACGGTCGACTGTTCGGCATGGACGTCAACGACAACCTGCGCGGCTGGGACGACGATCTGGTGGTCGGGACCGTCCACCTCACCGAGATTTTCGAATTCTTCTACACACTGCGGGTCAACAACTGGGAGGGCGTCTGGCAGCTCGACCAGTTCCCGTTCCGGGAGGACAGCATCGAGGCCGCCCGGCTGTCGATCCGGTTCCTCAAGGCGGTGCACCGTGGCCTGGACCTGCTCGACATCCCGGCACTGCAGGAAGCCCAGCATCGGCAGGACGCACTCACCGCCCAGCGTCTGGTGCAGGACGCATTGCTGCGTTCAATGGCGGTGGACCGGTGAGCGCAGCACCGATCACCGCCTCCGACGCCTCCGTCCTGCCGGTACTCGGCCGCATTGGCGCCGAGGCCGGCCGGGAGGCGGTCATCGCGCATGTCCGTGAGGGGGCCAGACTGATCCGTCGCCGCGACATCCGCATGATCCATGCGGCTGGACTCGGCCACGTCGGCGGCGAATTCAGCATCATCGACGTACTCGCCACGCTCTACCTACACGTGCTGAACATCGACCCGGAGCGGCTGGACGATCCTGAACGAGACCGATTCATCCTGTCCAAGGGCCATGCTGCCGGCGCCCTCTATGCGACACTAGCCGCCGCCGGCCTGCTCGACCCGGCAGCCCTGGACACGTTCATGCAGCCCATGTCCAAACTCAATGGACATCCCGACCGCACCAAGGTCAGCGCCGTCGAGGGCAATACCGGTCCACTCGGTCACGGTCTGCCGATCGCGGTCGGCACTGCCCTTGCCGGCAAGCTCGACGGCTCCCCCCGACGCACATTCGTCGTTCTCGGTGACGGAGAGTTGCAGGAAGGCTCCAACTGGGAAGCAATGATGACGGCCGCCCATTACCGGCTGGAGCACCTCACCGCCATTGTCGACCGCAACCGGCTGCAACAAGGTGCCCGCGTCGCCGACACCAACGACCTGGAACCTCTGGCGGACAAGGTGCGCGCATTCGGCTGGCAGCCGATCGAGGTCGACGGCCACGACCACGGCGCGCTGATCGACGTATTCAATCACGCTCCGACCGCCGGCAGACCCACGTTCGTGATCGCCCATACGATCAAGGGCCACCCCATCACCTTCATGAGTGACAACGTCGCATGGCACCACAAGGTCCCTAACGCCGACCAGGTGGCTGCCGCCCTCGCTGAGCTGGAGACATAGTGAGCGCCACGACTACCGACCAGGCACTGCACGACTGCCGCGACGCCTATGCGACGACCCTCATTGAATTAGCAGAGGTCGATCGTCGGGTAGTCGCGGTCGTCAACGACTCGGTCGGTTCCAGTAAACTCAGTGAGTTCCAGCGCCGGTATCCCGACCGACTCATCAATGTCGGCATCGCCGAACAGGACATGGTAGGAGTCGCTGCCGGCCTCGCCAACGGCGGGAAGATCCCGTTCGTCTCGGCCGCTTCGTGCTTTCTCACCGCCCGCGCGCTTGAGCAGATCAAGGTCGACGCCGCGTACTCGAACCGCAACATCAACCTGTGCGGTATGAGTCCGGGTATGGCCTACGGCGAACTCGGGCCCACCCATCACTCGATCGAGGATCTAGCCTGGCTGCGTGCGATCCCGAATCTGAGTGTCGTCGTGCCCAGCGACCCCACCGAGACCGCCCAGGCAATCCGCTGGGCGGCCGGGCATCCCGGGCCGGTCTTCATCCGCGTCAGCCGGATGGGCGTTCCAACGGTCAATGCCGAAGACTACCGATTCGTAGCCGGCAGAGCGGTCCGGCTACGTGAAGGCACCGACGTCACGATCATTGCCAACGGGACCGTCGTGTCCCCGGCGTTGGAGGCCGCCGATCTACTGAGCGGCCTGGGTATCGAAGCAAGAGTGCTGTCGATGCCGACTGTGAAGCCGCTCGATGTCGATGCGGTTGTCGCCGCAGCGCGGGAAACCGGTGCGATTGTCACTGTCGAGGAAGCGCTGACCACCGGCGGGCTGGGCGGAGCGGTCGCGGAAACCGTTGTACAACATCATCCAGTTCCCGTCCGGTTCGTCGGCGTCCCTGACGTGTTCGCCCCGACCGGGTCGGCACGCTGGCTGCTGGACCACTTCGGCATCTCCGCTGCCGGCATCGTCGACGCCGCCCATCTGGCACGTCGGGGGTGACCCAGGTGCCGGCCGGCGTGCGGTCCGTACGACCGCACTGCCGTGGCTGCACGGGCGCTACGATCGGGCAGGGTCGGCTTGCCAACCATTGAAATTACCCGGAAGGCATCGCCGGGCCGTGGCTTAGGAGGAAATCGTCGGCACGAAAAGACGAGCGGTGTACAGCGACGACCAAGTCCGGCTCGTCGCCAAGATCGCCCGCATGTACCACGAACGAAACATGCGGCAGACCAGCATCGCCGAGGAGTTGCACATCTCGCAGGCACGCGTGTCCAGACTGCTCAAGCGGGCTACCGAGATCGGCATCGTCCGCACCATCGTATCGCTCCCAGCCGGTGTGCACACCGACTTGGAGGAGACCATCGAGAAGCAGTACGACCTGCAGGAAGCTGTCATCGTCGATACATCGAGCATCGATGATCTACTCCCGGCCCTGGGTGCGGCAGCGGCTGACTACCTGGAGACCACCCTCACCGGTGGTGACCGCGTCGGTATTTCTTCATGGAGCGCGACCCTGCTCGCCGCAGTCGAACGGATGCGGCCGTCCCGCGCCCGTGTCGTCGACCAGGTAGTCCAGATCGTCGGCGGCGTTGGAAATCCCCGGGTCCAAGTGCGCGCAAACCTCCTCATCAGCCGCTTCGCAGCGATGACCGGAGCGGAGCCGCTCTTCATGCCCGCAGCAGCCATGCTCGGTACCGAAGCCGCCCGACAGGCCCTCCTTCAAGACCCGACCGTTGCCGATGTGTTTCGGACCTGGCCGAAGCTCACCATGGCGTTGATCGGTATCGGCAGCCTTGAGCCCTCGCCGTTGTTGCTGGAAAGCGGTAACGCCATCGCCGAGCCTGATCGCGCGGCGCTACGCGACGGCGGTGCAATCGGCGACGTGTGCCTCCGGTTCTTCGACGCAGCTGGCAAAGTCGTCCGCACCCCGCTCGATGACCGTATCCTCGGCATCAGTCCCGAGGAGTTGCGGACGATTCCGCGGCGGATTGCTGTCGCCGGTGGACTCGACAAACTCGCTGCCATCCGAGGCGCATTGCTGGGAAAGCATATCAACGTCCTTATCACGGATATCAGCGTCGCTCAGCGCCTAGCTACGGAAGCCGGCCCAGCTGCGGCCGGGTAGCACCACTTCGCCGTCTTTCCGCGACCGCGCCGATCCGCCCGATGACCCGCGAAATCGCGATCGCCTGCCTGCAGCTGGCAACTCGTCGGATCCAACCGGTACAAGGCATATCGACACGGGACGACCATGAGCACCTAGACTGAATAGATATTCATGCTTGATTGCCCTTGCGAGGGGTGGCAATAAGTGAAACGATGCCTATCGATGGGGTCGCTGGGTCCGGGAGCGCGATCTGCCCGCTGTCGAGGGCAACGACAGCGGGCACCAAATCCTGAGCGTTAACAGGCCAAGGATCAGGCTGACTCGTTCTGCGCCTGCCCTCCTGGGCAGGGTTGCCGGCCCAAGCCTCGGCTACGCCAATCTGCTGCATTCTCACCGCACATGG
>NZ_JBHMIM010000079.1:0-23220 GCF_048060115.1 Micromonospora sp. LOL_023 | reverse complement strand
ACCAACGTCCAACACGACATACTCACCACCCCCACCCCCAACGACGTCACCACCCAACTCGAACAACTCGCCGCCGATACATGGAGCCTCCGATCGTGACCATTTCGCCGCCCAGCCCCGGAGTTCGCCTGGGGGTCGTCCGTGGCATCAGCTACGGCATGTACGGCCGCCCGGAGCGCTTCGTGCCCCAGGTCCGTGCGATGAATGCCGGCCTGATCCGGGTCTACGTCTACTGGTCGCAGATCGAGCCGGTGTCCGGCCGCTTCGACTTCGACGTCGTCGACGCCCTGTTCGATCAGCTCGACGGTACCGAGGAGATCTGGGTGACGGTCTGCTCCAGCTCGCCCTGGGCCACCCGGGTACCGACCCGGCTGCTGCCGCCGTCACCGGCGAAGAGCCTGCGGCGGTACGGCAAGTTCGTCGAGCGGCTGGTCCGACACTGCGCTGGCCGCGTGCACTACTGGCAGTGCGACAACGAGCCGACCGACAACGCGTTGTTGTGGGCTGGCAGCGCGCCGGAGTACCTCGCCCAACTCAAGGTGCTGCACAAGGCGGTCAAGAAAGTGGACCCGCAGGCGTCGGTGGTCCTCGGCGGCGCTCCCTTCATGCTTCCGTTGTCGGCACCGGACAGTCATGAGCGCCGGTTCTTCGATCTGCTACTCGACCGGGGTCGGGACCACTTCGACCTGTTCGACCTACATCTGTACGGCCCGACGACGATGATTCCCGAACATGTGGAGTCGGTCCGCGAACAGATGCGCAAGTTCGGCTACGAGAAGCCGGTGGTGGCCGGCGAGTACAACGGGCCCTGGCCCGCGATGTTCCCGGAGGCGATGGCGATCCTCAAGGAGCCCGCCGAGGCGGCCGGCGAGCACGGCCGCCAGGCCGAGCAGGAAGCAATCGCCAAGCTGTACGCCCGACGCGAGACGTTGCCGCCGACGCTGCAGATGTTCCTGCTCGACTGCCCATCTGACCTCGAAGAGAAGCGCTACCGGATCGCGTGCCGGGAGATCGTCATGCGCAACGTGCTGGCCTTCTCCGTCGGTATCCGACGGACCGTCTGTTGGAACCTCGCGCCGGAGGCCGCCGGCTTCGCCAACCCATACTCGCTGATGGACGTGATGTTCCGGACGTTCGCACTGATGGACTACGCCGGTGACGAGCTGGCGGTCCGCCATCCCAACGCCGATGCGCTCGCCTTGGTGGCCGGCCAGCTCGACGGGGCAGAGCAGGTCGAGCGACTCCCGGTCAGGGATCGTCCGCAGCAGTACCTGTTCGACGTGCGGCGGCCGGGACGTAGACCGCTGCTGGTCACCTGGATCGATCGGGACCTGTTCCACGGCGAGGACGAGCCCGACGTGCAGTTCGACTGGCCCTGGACAGCGGAGCGGGCCTACGCGGTCGACGCGCTGGGCCGCGCGGTGCCGGTGGCCTCCCGCGACGGCCGGGTGCAGTTGCCGGTCGGCTGCACCCCGGTGTTCGTCTCCGCCGAGGCGATCCCCGCGAAGTCCGGAGGAAACTGAGCATGCGAGTACTGTTCACCGTCTCGTCGTGGTCGACCCACTACTCGACGATGATCGCCGTCGGCTGGGCCGCGCAGGCCATGGGACACGAGGTCCGGGTGCTGTGCCCCGCATCGGAGACCACCACGGTGTCGAACACCGGGCTGATCCCGGTGCCGGTGCTCGACGGCGTCGACATCGTCACCAGCAACCGGCTGGAGTACTACCGGGAAGCCGCCGAAGGCCGGTGGCGCTACCCCTGGCTGCCGCTGCATCCGCTGACCGGCGAGCCGCTGCGCAGCCTGGACGAGTTCGACCTCGCCGCGTACCGCCGTACCGTGGAACCGGAGCTGGCCGCCCGCGCGGCGCGCGGATTCGACGCGGCGGTCGAGTACGCCCGCCGCTGGCGCCCCGACGTGGTGCTGCACGACCCCACGAGCCTCGAGGGCCTGCTGGCCGCCCGGGTAATCGGTGTTCCGGCGCTGCTGTGCCTGTGGGGCCCGGTGGGCACCCACGAGCCTGAGCACCGGCGGATCGTGCCGACCGACATCAGCGGGTCGTTCACCCGGCACGGTGTCGGCGAGTTCAGCCTCGACCTGATCACCCATGTGGTCGACCCGTGTCCGACAGCGGTCGCTCCACCGGTCGGTGGCGAGCGGGTGCCACTGCGGTACGTGCCGTACAACGGCTGCGCGCCGGAGCCGGACTGGCTGCACGATGCTCCGGGCCGGCCCCGGGTCTGCATCGCCTGGTCGACGGCGCTGTCCACGATGTCTGGACCAAACTCCTACCTGCTGCCCGAGCTGATCTCCAGCCTGGACGGCCTCGACCTTGAGGTGGTCGTCACCGCCACGGCGGCGGACGTGGCGGCGCTGGGCGCGGTGCCGGCGGGGATCCGGGTGCTGGAACGCATGCCGCTACGGCTGCTGCTACCCGGTTGCGCCGCGATCGTGCACCACGGCGGCAGCGGCAACACGATGACCGCACTCGTGTCCGGCGCGCCGCAGCTGCCGATCACCTTCACCACCGAGACCACGGTCACCGCGGAGCGGCTGCACGCCGCCGGTGTCGGCATCCACCTGCAGGGCGACCTCGCCGACCGGCAGCAGGTTCGCGACGCGGTACAGACGCTGGTGTCCGACCCCGGCTACCGGACCCGTGCCGGTGAGGTACGAGACGAGATCCGGCTCAGGCCGACCCCGGTCGACCTGGTGACGAACCTGGAGAAGCTGGCGGGCCGTTGAACCGCCCGCTCGTTCGGTAGGGAGTGACAGGTGAAGGGCATCATCCTCGCTGGCGGATCAGGAACCCGCCTGCATCCGGTGACATTGCCGATGTCCAAGCAGCTACTGCCGGTCTACGACAAACCAATGATCTACTATCCGCTGTCGGTGCTCATGCTCGCCGACATCACCGAGATCCTGCTGATCAGCACCCCCCGTGACCTGCCGCAGTTTCAGCGGCTACTCGGCGACGGGTCGGCGCTGGGCATCAGCATCAGCTACGCGGAGCAGCCCAGTCCACGAGGGCTGGCCGAGGCGTTCATCATCGGGGCGAACCATATCGGGGACGACTCGGTCACGCTGATCCTGGGTGACAACATCTTCTACGGACCCGGCCTGCGCGAGGTACTGCAGAGCAGCGCCCGTCACCTCGACGGCTGCGTGCTGTTCGGCTACCCGGTGACCGATCCGTGGCGTTACGGCGTGGGCGAGACCGACCAGGCGGGCAATCTGATCTCGCTGGAGGAGAAGCCAGAGCGCCCGCGGAGCAACACCGCGATCACCGGTCTGTACCTGTACGACAACGACGTAGTCGACATCGCCAAGAACGTTCGCCCGTCGGCGCGCGGCGAGCTGGAGATCACTGACGTCAACCAGGTGTACCTCGACCGGGGTAAGGCCCGCCTGGTCGAACTCGGCCGCGGGTTCGCCTGGTTGGACACCGGTACCCACGACTCGCTGCTGCAGGCCGGGCAGTACGTGCAGGCGCTGGAACAGCGCCAGGGGCTGCGGATCGCCTGCGTCGAGGAGATCGCTCTGCGGATGGGCTTCATCAGTGCCGAGACGTGTCATGCGGCCGGGGCCGAACTGGCGAAGACTGGATACGGCCAGTACCTGATGACCGTGGCGGCCGAGCACCGATCGAGTAACGGCTGACAGCCGGGGTGCTCATACGATCAGACGACGGTACGCCCGTAGTGCCGGCCGGCACGGCGACCCGGCCAGGGGTCGCCGTGCCGGCCGGGCACTACCCGGAGGAGCACCACCTCGGACGGCGCAGCCGGATCAGCGGGCCGCAAGGGTACGGGCCGGAGACATCGGCGACTGGCCGGAGACATCGTAGTGGGACAGCTCCGACGGCAGATCGGCGCGGCGGGTCACCCGCAGCTTCCGGTAGACCCGGGTGAGGTGCTGCTCGACCGTGCTGACAGTGATGTACAACGTACGGCCGATCTCCCGGTTGGTGTGCCCCAGGGCGGCCAGCGCGGCCACGTTGCGTTCTGCGTCGCTCAACACGGCGACGCCGGTCGGGCCGACGTTGTCCGCTGCCGACGGCTCGACCGGTCCACCCGCCGCCTGGCAGACCTTGAGTTCCTGTTCGGCGCGGCGCAGCACCAACCGGGCCTGCCCGAGGTCGCCGGCTTCCCGGTGTGCCTGGCTGAGGTCTGCCAGCGCGTACGCCAACTCGAGCCGGTCTCCACAGCGTTCCAGCAGCTCGATAGCCTGGTACAGCAGTTCAGTCCGGTCTCGCGACGCGCCGAAGGCGGCGAGGACCCGCAATGCGCCACCACGCGCCCGGTCCCCAGCCCGGTCCAGCTGGTCGGAAACCAGGTGCCGGCCCTTGCCACGCAGACCGACCTGCAGGTACGCCTGAGCGAGCGGGCAACGCCACGGAATCATCGCCGGCACGTCGACAGCCAGCCGCTTGAGCAGTTCACCACAGCGTTCCAGTTCGTCCACGGCAGCCAGTGGCCGGCCGGCGGCCAGACTGTGACTGCCGCTGGCGTACAGGTAGTGGGCACCTGCGACGGTGTCGAACATCGCTTCGGGGGCAGCGGCGTCCAGTAGCGCGGCCGCCTCGTCGTGGCGTCCCATGGCGGTGCGGGCCAGGACCATTGTCGCCACCGGCAGTCCGACGAGCACCCCCCAGTCACGCGCCGGCAGAATCGACAACGCCGCGGCCGCGTCCGCGTCCGCACCAGCCAGATCACCGCGTCGCCAGGCGAGGTCGGCCCGGACCCAACTCAGCAACGCGCGCCCCGCCCCG
Source organism: Micromonospora sp. LOL_023 (assembly GCF_048060115.1). Lineage (NCBI taxonomy): Bacteria > Bacillati > Actinomycetota > Actinomycetes > Micromonosporales > Micromonosporaceae > Micromonospora > Micromonospora sp. LOL_023. The sequence goes on along the minus strand of NZ_JBHMIM010000079.1, from coordinate 18,448 downwards.
GTGCGGCGCCGCTCTGTGCTGTCGAGCAGGGTCTGCGCCCAGTGGCGGGCGTGCTCGGGGCGTCCGGCGTACTCCAGCACCAGCAGCGCCAGCGCGGCAACTTCCGGCGGCGCCTCACCCGCGCAGCTCTGCAACGCGTACTCGGCACTGCCCACCGGCGGCGTCGCGGATCGGGCCAGTGTGAGCTGCGCCGCCCTGGCCAGCGGACCGCCGGCTGTCGGGGCCGGGGACACGAGCCAGCCCCGGACCGGCTCGGCCAGCCGTTGCCAGATCGGCCCGTACACCCACTCCAAGGTCAGGCGCAGCTCGGTGAGACTGGCGGCGTCCGCCGGACCGTGGCGTCCCCCGACAGAGTCGATGGCGTCGAGGGCAGCCGGCAGCTCTCCCTGCCAGAGCAGGTGGCGGATCACCGGTACGGCATCCCGCCAGGGCAGTGAGCCGGAGCTCAGCGCGACACGTAGCTGGGGCAGGTGAGGGGCGAGCGCGGACGGACTCGCCCGCCAGGCCAGCCGGGCCAGGACGGCACGCAACGCCAGTCGCTCATCGTCGTCGCAGTTGCGCAACGCCAGGTCGAGGCAGCCGATCCCGAACTGGTCGTCCTCGGCGATCACCTGCTCCGCTGCGTGTCGCAGCAGGCGTACCGCCCATGGCCCCGGGACCGCGCCGGCGGCCACCAGGTGCCGGGCGACCTCGACCGTCTCCGCCGACCGCGCGTACAGCAGTTCGGCTGCCCGCAGGTGCCACCCGGCGAGCTGCTCCGGGGCGATGCCCGCCAGCAGGATGTCGCGGATCACCGGATGCCGGATGCAGTCGCCGACCACCAGCCCGGCGGCCCGCAGCACGTCGAAGGCGGGTCCAAGGGGCCGGTCGGCCAGCCGTAGCAGCTGTGCGGTGAGCTCCTGGGTGGCGCCCTCGCCGAACAACGCGATACCCCGCGCCACCAAAAGGATCTCCTCGTCCCAGCGGGTCACGCAGTCCCAGACGTCCTGGTGGAACACCGGCCCGGCGACCGGTGCGACGCGCGCCGCACCCGCCACGTCCGCGGCGCCTACCGCTTGCCCGGCGTGTCCGGCCCGGAGCTGGTCCTCGATCAGCGCATGGGTCAGAAGCGGGTTCCCACCGGTGATGGCGTGCATCCGGGCGGAGAGCCCGGCGGGTAGCCCGGAACTGCCCAGCCGGCGAGCAACCAGGTCGGCGGTGCCGGCACAGGACAGCGGGGCAACCGTTATTCGGGCGTGCGGCTGCCTTGCCACCTCGGCGTGCAGTTGGGTGCGCGGCAGGCTGGGCCACTCCCACTCGGTCATCGCCAGCAGCACGCGGGCCGGCCGGAGGCGGCGCCGCAGACTGACCAGCACCTGCAGGGACGGACGGTCAGCGAACTGAATATCGTCGATAGCGATCGCCACCGGCCGGTCGGCCGCGAGCTCCAGTAGCAGTGCGCACAGGCCGTGCACCGCCCGTGCGTCCAGTCCAGCGGTGTGTGGCGCAACGCCCGGTCCGGGCAGGGCCGCCGGAACCGTCAGTTCCGCCATCCGGCCCGGCACCTCGGGTCCCAGCGACGTGCTGCGGATCAGCTGCCAGACAACCCCCAACGGCAGCTCGCGCTCGGCCCTGGCGCCCGTCGCGCTCAGCACCAGCGCCCCGGTTGCCACAGCGCGCTCGGCGAACGCGTGCAGCAGTTCGGTCTTGCCGGTTGCCGGACCACCCCGAATCAGGGCGACCCTGCCGCGTCCCGCAGCGCTCTCGGCCAGCAGATCGGTCAGTGACGACAGTTCTCCGTTTCGTTCTACCAGCATGGATCTCCCCGATCCTGTTTGGTCGCGCGGACTCCCCCGTCCACGCGGTCGATAGATAGTCGCCGCGCCGGTCACGGCCACTCGTCACGCTGCACCCCGAATCCGCGCGACAGCGCCGCGCGATGCAATGTGCAGGCGAGCCGCACGTCGAGCGCCCACGCCCCGAGCAGGTCGACCAGCAGGATGTCGTCGGCGCCGGTGCGGCCGGCGTGCTCGCCAACAAGCAGCTGTCCCAACTCGGCTTCGATCGGTCGGACACCACGGCTCGACCTGCCCGGTCGGCTCGCACGGTGTCGGCGCGGCCGCAGGCCGCCGATCCGACGAGCCAGCGACGGTTCTGCGTCGGCCGGCGACGACAGCGCAGAGTCCGCAAGGGACGCCTCGGCGTACCAGGACGACGGCTCGTAGGCGGTGTGCCCGCAGGCGCCGGCGAGGCCAGGAGGTTGCCGCCTGCTCAACGACGCATCATCTACATAAATCTGCCGTACCTGGTCGACGACCCCGCCAGCGAACCCCACCCTGGCGGTGTTGATCAGCAACGCGCCGTTCGCCGGTTCACCGATGTCCAGTCGGTCCGGCCGCGGCACCAAACCCACCACCAGGGTGGCACCGAAGACCGCGTCAGCCGCCGCCTCGGTAACCGTCCAACCGACCCCTGCTCTGTCAAGCTCAGCCAACAGCTGCGGTTGGATGTGCTCCTGCGAGGACGCTCCGGCACCGTGAAAGATCGCCACGTGGGTGAGCCCTCCGGCCCGGCCGAGAATCAGTGGAAGCAGCAAGCTGGTCGCGGATCCCGGACCGAGCACGGCGGCGGTCACTGCACCCGGGGCCACCAACGCCCGGACGGCGATGGTGGCGAGCGCCGCCATCCGGGAGGCGGCGAGCGTCTGGGCTGGTAGCACGCAGCGCCGGCCTACCCGCTGATCCTCGAGCAGCACGAGATTGTCCGGCCCCGGAAGCGGAATGATGCGTCCGTCGGGCGTATCGTCCCCCGACTCCCCAGTCACCCCGTCGCGTAGCTCCTCGGCGAGCAGGTCGACCGCGTCGACCGCATGCAGCGCGCTGACTAGCTCGTCGGTGTTGAGCTGCAAAACGCGGCCGCTCATCTCGGCAGTGACTCCCTCCAGCCGGTGACCAGGAGGCCGCTGAACGTGACGCGGCGGTCTGGGCGGCAGGCTAGCCAGGGCTGCTCCTCAGACGCTCTCGGTGGACTCTCCGTGGACCGAGAGTCCACCGAGAGCGCAACGCGACATGCTTCGGCCGGTCCACCAACGAATGCGTCGAGACACGACACGGAGGCGACAGACATGCCATTCCACCGCCAGTTGAGCCCGACGCCAGCCCACGCTCGTCGGCCGAGGACACCGTCCACAGCGCTGTTCCTCAAGCTGCTCGCGGCCGCCGCCATGCTCGTCGGGGCGGCAACGATCGCGGTCGCCGCGCCGCAGACCACGGCCGGCTCCGTACCGGCCGAAGCGACCAGCGATCCCAGCGACATGCACTGGTGACGAGGACGGGTGGCGAGCCGGCCAGAACCGCTGTTGGACAACTTCGATGGGGATCCCACCATCGGCTTCATCTGTCACACCTGGCCCTCGGCTGGCCCGAGGTGATCGTTTCCCGGAAGGATCCTGATGAGAGAACTGGCCAGACGTACTCTGGCGGTGGCAGCGGGCCTCGCCGTCGTGCTGTCACCAGGCGCGGCGACTGCCGCCCCGGCCAGCAGTTCCCAGCCCACCTTGCAGGTCGTCGCCAGTGGGTTGAACAATCCTCGACACCTGGTCGTCGACCGGGGCACGATATGGGTGGCGGAAGCCGGCGTCGGCGGTGACCTGCAGTGCATCACCACTCCTGAGGGTGAGCAGTGCCTGGGGCACAGTGGAGCCATCACCACCGTCCGCAACGGAGCGGTGACCCGGGTCATCGAGGGCCTGCCGTCGCTCGGCGCGCCCACCGACGGCTCATACGCCACCGGCCCGGCCGACCTGTCGCTGCGCGACGGCCGGCTGACGGTACTCATGTCCACCTCGGGGATCGACCCGGTCACCGGAGTGAACCCCTTTGGCGCCGACGGCCCCGAGATGGGCCGGCTGCTGCACTTCCCCTGTCCGACCGCCGGGCACGCAAGGCTCGGCGCCGACTTCGGAGTCCACGAGGCGCGACACAACCCCGATGGCGGCGCCGGGGCACCCGTCGGCGCTGAGATCGAGTCCAACCCGTACGGGATGGTTCCGTTCCGGGGCGGTTTCGCGGTAGCCGACGCCGGCGGCAACGACCTGCTCTGGACCACCGGGGGCGGCCGGATCAAGACGCTGGCGGTGTTCCCGACCAAGAATGTCGGCGGCGGCTGGCAACTGCAGAGCGCGCCCACCGCCGTCGAGGTCGGCCCCGACGGGGCTCTGTACGTGGCCGAGCTGAGCATCGTCGCGGGAACCGCCCGGGTGTACCGGGTGGTGCTTGGCCAGGAACCGACCGTCTACGCCGACGGTTTCACCCTGCTCACCGACCTTGCCTTCGACCGCCAGGGGCGGCTACTGGCGCTCTCGATGGCCAAGAACGGAGCGATCTTCCCGCCGAGTCACGGCGAGATCGTTCGCGTCGAGCACGACGGAAGCAAGACGCACTTCTCGCCAGAAGGGCTGATCGCGCCTACTGGCATAGCGGTCTCCGGTAACGACGTCTACGCCACGAGCCAGGGCGTGTCTCCCGGAATCGGCGAGATCGTGAAGTTGCGCCTGCCGTGACCGACCGGTGCGGTTGTCCCGGCGCCGGGACAACCGCACCGTCACCGGCGGCCCGCCCGCTGGGGTGCGACTAGCTCCAAAGCCGACCTGCTGGACCGGATCTGCTCCAACCACCGCGCGGCCTGTTTGGAGTCCAGGCCGGCCAGCAGTCGCGCGGCCCGTTCCAGGCTGTCCGCCGCCTCGTTGCGGTTGTCGTTCATCGCGTGCAGGTCACTGAGCACGCTCAACGTCCGCGCCTGCCACAGCACCGAGCCGAGGTCCTCGAACAGCCGGCGCGCGCCAGCCAGGTACTTCGCTGCGGCGACGGTCCTCTCAGCGGACAGGCACAACTCGCCCAGTGCGTGAAGCACCTGCCCTTCAACGAGCCGTTCTCCGACCCGCCGGGCCAGGTCCAAGGCGTGCAGCAGAGTCTGCTCGGCCCGCTCAGACCGTCCGTCGCGAGTGTCGACGAGACCGAGGCCGTAGAGCGCGTACACCTCGCCGATCCGGTCACCGATGCTACGCACGATCCGCAGAACCCGGTGCAGCGCCTGCCGGCTCAGCTTGATCTGCCCAGTGCTCAGGTGAAGGTGGGCGAACTGGTGTACGACCTGGGCCTCACCGCGTAGACACCGCACCTTGAGGCAGATGGTCAGCGCCTCCTCCAGCAGCGACCGGCCACGCTCGATCTCCCCCTCGTCGATCCAGTACCTGGCGACGCTGCGCAGAATCTGCGCCTCACCCATCTCGTCGCCGACGGCGCGCAACGCGGCGAGAGATCGCTCGTAGTTGCTCAGCATCGCCGAGGTGTCGCCGCGCAGCCCCTCGATCAGCGCCACGTTGCGCAGCACCAGCCCGCAGCCGTGTGTGTTCCGCTCACCCTCGAAGATCGACAACGCCGCAGTGAGGTATTCACCCGCGGTGCCGAGCCGCTTCTGGAACATGTACAGCGTGCCCAACGAGTAGAGCATGGCTGCCTGCCCGTTGCGGTTGCCGGCCTGCGCGGTCGCCGCCAGCCCTGTCTCCGCGCTATCTCGCCACAACTCGTAGTAGCCCTTGCTCTCGAACAGAGTCACCGAGGTCAGCGCCAGGTCCCAACAGTGGTCGTGCATCCCGTACACGGCGGCTTGTCGAATGGCCGCGACGATGGCGAACCGTTCGTTGTCCCACCAGTCACGTTCGGCACCCCACCAGTCCACTGCGGATTCCGACGACGAACCCTGGCACGGCGGACGCCAACGAGGCGCGCCTCCGTGCAGCAACGTGAAGTCGCCGCCGTACTCCTTGCGGTGCGCCTCGTCGGAGAGGGTGAGCCAGGCACCGAGAACGCGGGCCACTGCGGCGTCGCGCTGTGCCTGGCTCTCGGTGGCGCCGAGCATCTCCTGCGCGTAGACCCGAATCAGGTCATGGCAGCTGTATCGAACCCGGTTGCCGGCGTACTCGACAGTGTCCAGCATGCGGGCGTCGACCAGGCTCTCCAGCAAATCGACCGCGTCCAGCAGGTCGGTGTCCAACAACGCCGCTGCCATCCAGGCCGGGAAGTCGCGTACCTGGATCAGGGCGACGAGGCGAAACAGCCGCTGCGCCCGCGCCGTCAGCCCCTGGTAGGTGAGGCCGATGCTGGCCCGCAACTCCAGTCCGCCGTGCGAGAACTCGTCCAACCGGCGCGCCTCGTTGCCCAGCCGGCGCACCAGATCGGCGATCCGCCAGTGTGGGCGTGACGCCAACCGTGCGCCGGCGATCCGCAGCGCCAGAGGTAGGCCGTTGCAGAAGCGGATCAACTCAAGCGCCGCCGGCTCTTCGGCACGGGCCCGGTCGTCACCGACGATCTTGTGCAGCAGCTCCATCGACCGGGCGGCGTCGAAGGGTGCGACGTCAACACGCAACGCCCCGGGAAGCCAGGCCAGCCGCCGACGGCTGGTCACGATGACCGCGCAGGTGGGGCTGCCAGGCAGCAGCGGCAGGATCTGCTCTTCGCGGGTGATGTCATCGAGCACGACCAGCACCCGACTGCCCGCCAGCGTGCTGCGGTACAGCGTCGCGCGTTCCTGCAGATCGTCGGGGATCGCGGAACCACTCACCCCCATCGCCCGGAGAAATCTGGACAGTACCGCGCCCACGTCGCGGCTCTGCGGGTTCTGGAACTCGCCGTACAGATGGCCGTCAGGGAACTGATCGGCAATCTCGTGGGCTACCCGGAAGGCGAGACTCGACTTCCCCACGCCCCCCACACCGGAGATAGCGACGATCCGCATCGAGTACGGTGCCAGCTCATTCGACGAATCTCCGGTCAGTGCCTCCCTTATACGCCCTATCAGCGAATCACGCCCCGTGAAGTCAGCGATGCTGAACGGCACCTGGTGTGGCACGACCGGCTGGAGCGACGTAGATTTATCGTCGATGCCAGCGTCAACTACCAGCCGCGAAGAAATCGGCTGTTGATCCAGCGCGGGATCGCGATTGAGGATTGCCCGCTCCAGGTCCTGGAGTTCCTGTCCCGGCTCGATGCCGAGTTCCTCGACGAACACGGCCCGCGCGTGCCGGCGTACCTCCAACGCCTCAGCGGGGCGGCCCGAGCGGTACTTTGCGAGCATCAGGTAGCCGTACAGCCGTTCCCGGAGTGGGTACTCGTGCACGAGCGCGGTGAGCTCGTTGACGACGTCCTCGTGGCGGCCAAGGACGAGGTCGAGCCGGACCCGTTCCTCAAGGGTAGAGAGCCGTTGGTCGTCCAGCAGCACAGCCCCCCGGCGCACCAGCCCGCTGTGGAGGTCAGCGAGCGCCGGCCCCCGCCAAAGATCGAGGGCCTGGCGCAAAGTCGTTGCCGCCACGTCGATCCGTCCGTGTTCGGTCTGCTGGCGTGCCTGCGCAAGGAGGTCGGCGAACAGCTCGCTGTCTAGTTCGTCCCCGGACAAGCTGAGCAGGTAGCCGTGTGGGTGGGTCCGAATGGCGCCCGGCCGCCCAGCCGCCCCGAACAGCTTCCGCAGCAGTGAAACGCAGGTTTGCACCTGCCCGCGGGCGGTGGACGGCGGGTCGGTATCCCACACCGCCTCGACAAGTTGCTCGACGGGGGTCACACGGTTCACGCTGAGCGCCAGCATTGCCAGAATGGTACGTTGCCGCGGCCCACCAATATCCAGCGATCGTCGGCTACCTATCGCTTCCAGGGTGCCGAGAAGTTTGAGATACATATCGCGACGAACCCCCGCAGTCGAGCACTCTCCGCACACCACACCATACACGCGACGCCTTTCTGGCACCAGCACCCTCTTGCTGCCGCATATCCACATATGTCCGAGATCGATTATCCCGCCCACGACGTCGTCAACCGGGGGATTGCCACCGGTCAGAATCGACATATGCCGCAACCCCTCAGAACGAATAGCCTGAGTCGCCAACAAGTCGCGGCACAACTCCGATCAGCACAAGGATGATCACCCACAGTAATAAAACCGCGGGGTGAGTCGGCACAACTGACAGATTACCGACCGTTCCACGAAAGCTGCGATCTGGCTACCAGCCAAATGCATCTTAAACTACATATGTCAGGCGCATGCGCGGGGCGCCCTCGGCCCCTCGCCCAGTCGGCGCACAGCCCAATCCACTCCCGCCACGATCAACCCCTGTAGGGCCGTACCGTGCCGAGGACGCCACCTGCCGGCTCGGCCCGCTCGCACAGGACCGGAAATCTCCGGGGCCGGCCAGGCGGACAAAATGCGCTGAACGACATCGACAATGCCAGCCGACCTGAACCAGCATCGAGTATCGACCGAGACGCGATCGTCCGCAGGCGACTGCGCGCATGACCGGCGTGCCGGTCGATGACCGCTCAGCAGGTGCCGATTCATCGGAGCCGCTGCTGGCGCCAGCAGCGAGCCGACTCGTCGGCGGGGTGGTGGTGGTCGGTCCACCCCAGCCGGCCGGCGGTCTGGTCGTTCGTGAATCGGCGCGTGCGCCGCCGTGGTCGCCGAACTGGCAATGCTAACCACCGGTGTACGTGACCACGCCGCCCCCGGCTGGCACCTCCTGCTCGCCCTGATCGTCGCCGTAGGGCTGGGCGGGTCGCTGCTGCTTGCCGACGGTGGTGGCCGCGATCAGCGACCGCTTCCGGAGCGGTTCTGGGCCGCAGCGGTCGCGATAGGGCTGTGTGCGGCGCTCAGCGCCGCCGGCACGCCACTGGTGGCGGAACAGTCCGACGGCTTCATGTTCATCAGCAACATTGCGGTGGCACGCATCGGGTTCGGCGCTCTGGCGTTGATCGCGCTGTTCAGCCTCGTCGCGGTGTCGGCGCTGCCGGCAGCCGTACGCCGCCGAGCGGTGGTGCTGCTGGCGACGCTCGCTGTCGTGCTGGCATCGACGCAGCTCGGCTACGACGGAGCGTTCATGTCGGTGATCGACTACCCGGTCCTGCGCGACCAGCCGGCGATGGCGTTGGCGCTGGCAGCCGTGGCAGCCGTGGCAGCGGTGCTGGTGCTCGGCGCGCTCGCGGTACACCTACGGGAAGGAGCGAGCAGGTGACATCGCCACCCCTTGGCGATCCCCGGCGGGACCTCGCGGAGGCAATGCCCTGGACGAGGGTCCTCCCTGGCTCCGATGTCGACCAGCTGATCGCGGAGTTGGGCGCCCTGGCTCGGGACGGAAGAACGCTGACAGCGCTCGATTCGGTGACTGAGCTGCTCGCGCAGTGGCGGCACACGGCGGAGATATACCGCGACCCGGCACTGCTGGAGATCATCAGCAGGGAGCCGGAGGGCGACTTCGGGACGGTCGGGCGGGCGCAGAGCACCCCAGATCACCATCGTCATCGTTGATCATCAACTGTAGTTTCGTGCGACGGGGCCGCGTGGAACTAAAGTTCTTCTGTAGCTCCGCGCGAGGGTCACCGCTCTCCTCTGCGCCTGTCCAGGGCCCCCTTGACGTCGTGCTGGCCGCCGTGGCGGCCGCCGTCCCGCAGCACAGCCCACGGTGGTTCCGCAGCTCGACGTTCTCGTCACGATGTGAGGCTGAGATACCTGTTCTCTGCCGGGTGAGGTATCTCAGCCTCACATCGTGTCCAGGCGCAGCTCGCAGTCGGAGCAGTCGGGCCGGCGCGACAGTCGGATCGGTGACGTAACCCGTCGCCGGGACAGCAGAAGACGAACGCTGACGGCACAGTGGCCCGATGCCCCGCACCGCACGGATTCCTCGCGAGCTGCGCCTGAGGCCCTTCTCCGGCAGCGCCGCAGTAGCCGCCGGGCTGATCACCAAGCGGAGTTTGACCGGCCCCAGCTGGCGCCGGCTCTTCTCTGACGTGTACGTCCGAGCGGCGGCGTTCGACGACCGCGACCACCGGATGTGGTGCGAGGCGGCGGCGGTGAAACTACCGACCGGTGCGGTCAGTGGCCTGAGCGCGGCGTACCTGTGGGGTGTGGACATGCTCCCCCGCCGCAGCCCGGTGCACGTCACCCTGCCCCGCTCGGCGCGGCCCGATCGCCACCCACGGTTGGCCGTCACCCACCAGTCACTCGGTGCTGGGGACGTGATCCGGCTGTTCGGCGGGATACCGCTGACCACCGAGGCCCGTACGGCGTTCGATCTGGGCAGGTCGCTGCCGCGCGCCGACGCGCTGGCCGCCGTCGACGCGCTGTTGCACCGCCGGGTGCTGCGCCGCGAGACGCTGGCACGCTACGTCGACTCCCACGCCGGCCTGCCCGGTGTACGGCGGGTACGGGAACTCCTGCCCCTCGTCGATCCGTTGAGCGAGTCGCCGATGGAGTCGCGGCTTCGCCTGTTGCTGCACGATGCCGGCCTGCCGCGCCCGACGCCGCAGTACGAGATCCGCCTCCGTGCCAGCGACGCGACAGACGGTGCCGGCTCTGCCTCCGCTTTCAGTGGCGCGGCGCGGCGCGGACGTTTCCTGGCCCGGGTCGATTTTGCCTATCCACACTGGCAAATCGCCATCGAGTACGAAGGTGATCACCACCGGGAGCGGGCGACGTTCCGCCGCGACGTCGGTCGCTTGAACGCCCTGCGGGCAACTGGCTGGCTGGTGCTGCGGTTCACAGCAGACGACGTACTCCGGCAGAAGGGGCAACTCATCCGCACAGTCCGGCAGGCCATCGCCGAACGCAGCTGACCGCTGCGGCGCTCCGCACGATGTGAGGCTGAGACACCTAAACCGAGGCAGGTTGGGTATCTCAGCCTCACATCGCTGCACAGACTCGACTACTCTTCGGCGGCCCGAACGAACACCCGACAACTCGTCCGGCCGGCCGTTGTGCATTGACGCGCGCTCTGGTTGCATTGCCCGGGTTCAGGGAATGTGCACACTAGACAGGAGTAGCCGATGGTCGCGGCACAGGAGACGACGCTGCAGAAGCTGCTCGAAGGCACCAAGCAGTACCGGGTGCCGTTGTACCAGCGGACGTACTCGTGGTCCGAGCAACAGTGCAAGCGGCTCTGGGAGGACATCGAGAAGCTCGCCGACGACCGCCGCGCCGACCCTGCCGCCACCCACTTCATCGGCTCGGTGGTGCTGGCACCCAGCCCGGAGATCGGCCCGGTCGGGGTGCAGGAGTTCCTGGTCGTCGACGGGCAGCAGCGCCTCACCACCCTGTCGATCCTGCTCTGCGCGATCCGGGACCACCGGGCCGAAACCGAGGACCCCAAGCACCGGGGGCGCATCGAGCAGCTGTACCTGATCAACCAGTTCGAGTCCGATCCGCACCGACTCAAACTCGTACCCACCCAAGCCGACCGGGGCGCCTACCTGGCCTGTGTGGAGTCGACTCCCCAGGTCGGCGGCAGGGACCATGTCGGATCGGCGTACGACTTCTTCGTCAGCCGGCTGAGGGAGTACGACGACGTCGGGAACACACTCGACATCGCGCGGATCGAGAACGCCGTCATCACCGGACTGGCGCTGGTGGCGGTCACCGCCCAGGCCGGCGACAACGTCTACCGGATCTTCGAGTCGTTGAACAACACGGGCCTGCAGTTGACCCAGGCCGACCTGCTGCGCAACTACCTTTTCATGCGGCTGCCGACCCGGGGCGAGACCGTGTACGAGTCGCTGTGGTTCCCGCTGCAGGATGCTCTCGACCGCAATGACCGTGACCGCAGGAACCTCGAGCTGCTCTTCTGGCTCGACCTGGTGCAGCGCGACGGCCGCGCCAAGCAGACCGACATCTACGCCGCGCACCAGAAGCGGCTCAACGCAATGCGCGGCGAAGCGGAGATCGAGGCGGAGGTACGCCGGTTCAGCCGCCTCGGCGCGCTGCTGAAGATCATCCTGCACCCGGAGAGCGAGCCCGACCTCGAGGTCCGGCGGCGGCTGACCCGGCTGCACGCCTGGGGCGCCACCACCGTCTACCCGCTGCTGCTGCACCTGCTGGACCGCCGCGCGCAGGGCACCGCCACCGCCGGGCAGATCATCGCCGCCATGCGGTACGTGGAGAGTTTCTTCGTCCGCCGCCTGGTGATCGGCCGGGCCACCGCCAACCTCAACCGGATCCTGATGTCCATCGTCACCGAGATGGACCCGAAGCTCCCAGTCGACGAGGCGGTCCGGGCGTACCTGTCGACCGGCCGTAAGCACTACGCGACCGACGCGCAGGTCCGTTCGCTGACCAGGACCATTCCCTTTTTCCTCAACGGCCGCGCGCACCAGCGCAACCTGGTGCTGCAGTGGTTGGAGGAGGCGCACCGCAGCAAGGAGCCGGTGGCCGCCGACTCGCTCAGCATCGAGCACGTGCTGCCGCAGACGCCGACCGCGCAGTGGCGGCAGATGCTCAACGACGATCTCGGGCCCGACGAGAACTTCACCGACCTGCACGAGTCGCTGGTGCACACGATCGGCAACCTGACCCTCACCGGCTACAACTCGGAACTGGGCAACAAGCCGTTCGATGCGAAGAAGGCCGCGTTGGCGAGGAGCCCGATCGTGCTCAACCGGGACATCGCCCGGCAGGAACGGTGGGGGCGACCGGAAATCCAGGCCCGCAGCGAGGCGCTGGCCGAGCAGATCATCTCGCTCTGGCCCGGTCCGGCCGAAACCTCCCGCGACCACGACTCCGACGTGCCGTGGGACGTGATGAACCGGGCACTGGCCGAACTGCCCGCCGGCTCGTGGACCACGTACGGCGACGTGGCCGCGCTGATCGGCAGCCACCCGGTGCCGGTCGGGACGCGGCTGGCGAACCATCCAGCACCGAATGCACACCGCGTGCTGCAGACCGGCGGCACCTTCTCGCCGAGCTTCCGCTGGCCCGATCCGGCCAGTACCGACGACCCGCTCGACCTGCTGCGGGCCGAAGGGGTCGAGTTCGACGGCAGCGGGCGCGCCGCCCCGGAGCAGCGGATTCCGCTGGACGAGCTGGCCCAGCTCGCCGGGCTCAGCACCGACGACCTGCCCCGCCCCCGGTCGCCGCGGACCAGCGCGGCGCACGCCGGACGCTTCAGCACGCAGGTGGCACAGCTGCAGGATCCGCCGGTGGTCGCCGCCGTGCAGGCTGTCCTCGACGGCTGGACCGCGCTGGGCGGCAACCTGCTCTACGGCACCGGCGACGAGGCGTCGTGCTTTCTCATCGCCCGAGGCAAGGACCACCGGCTCGGCAACATCTGGCCGGCGGCGATCTACCCGAGCGGCAAGTTCGAGATCGTCTTCCAGCACTTCAAGAACCGGGTGCCGTTCGACGACATGGCGCTGCGTGCGGAGTTCCGGCAACGGCTCAACAAAATCCCCGGGGTGAACATCGCGGCGGCCCGGATCGGGCTCCGGCCCGGTTTCCGGCTGCCGGTGCTCGCCGACCCGGCGGCCCGTGAACTGCTGATCGAGCAGCTCGACTGGTTCTACCAGCAGGCACAACCGCCGGCCGAGTACGACGCCGACGCGGGTGACCAGTTGAGCTGACCGCCAACTGGTGGGCAGTGCCGTCAGATGGATCAGCGGTACGGTGCCACCCGCCGTCACCGACCGTACCGCTGCTGTTGAGAGGTTTGCCCGTGCCGCAACTCGCCCTCGCCGCCAGCTTCTGGGAAAGCTACGACGTGCTGGAAAAGCCGATCAAAGCCGGAGTACGCAAGGCGATGGCGAAGTTCCAGCAGCTCAGCATCGCCGAGCTGCACGCCGACAAGGGGCTGCACCTGGAGTCGGTGCACAACTCGCGGGACGCCCGGATGCGGACCATTCGGATCACCGACTTCTGGCGCGGGGTGGTCCTGGCGCCTGACGACGGCAGCGACACGTTCCTGCTGACCAACGTCGTTGCGCACGACGCCGCGTACGACTGGGCGGCGAAACGGCTCTACACGGTCAACACCGCCACCCGGGGGCTGGAGGTCCGCAACGTCGTCGCGATCGAGCAGCTGACCCCGGCACTGGAACAGGCGGCGGCGGGCGCGCCGACACTACTGTTCGCCGCGCACCCGGACAAGACGTTGCGGCAGCTCGGCATCGACGACCAGGTGCTGCGGGCCGCCCGCACCATCGTCGACAAGGCACAGTTGGAGGCGTTCGGCACGCTGCTGCCGGAGGACCAGTTCGAGGTGCTGCAGTACCTCGCCGAAGGGTTCACCCCGGACGACGTGTACCGCGACATCGTCGCCGAACGCCGCCCAGCCGACGCCGACAGCCAACCCACCGACAGCCTGGAGCTGGCGATCGCCAACACCCGCAGCCGGATCACCCTGGTCAGTGGGCCAGCCGAACTCGCCGAGATCCTGAACAAGCCGTTCGCCGCCTGGCGGATCTTCCTGCACCCGTCGCAGCGGCGGGTCGCCTACCGGACCGCGTACGGTGGCCCCACGCAGGTGACCGGCGGACCCGGCACCGGTAAAACGGTGGTGGCGCTGCACCGGGTCAAGCATCTGCTGACCCGCTCCGCCGACCGCCGGGTGCTGCTCACCACGTACACGACGGCGTTGGCGGCGACCCTACGGGAGCAGTTGGCGCAGCTGCTCGGCGACGACGAGGCAGCACTGTCCCGGGTGGAGGTCACCACGGTCAACGCCTTCGCCAGGCGTGCCGTTCAGACGTTGACCGGCCGGGTGCCGTCGCTGCTCGGCGACGTGCCCGAAAGCCAGGTCTGGCGGCGGATCGTCGACCGGCACAAGTTGCCGTGGACCGAGCAGTTCCTGGCCCAGGAGTTCCGGCACGTGATCCTCGGCCACCAGATCGACGACCTGGCCGGCTACCTGCGGGTGACCCGGCGCGGCCGCGGTTCGATGCTCGGGCCGCGGCAGCGGGAGCAGATTTGGCGGGCGGTGCAAACGCTGCGGGCCGACCTGGCCGCCACTGGTGCCACCACCCACCTACAGCTGTGCGCCGACGCGGCGCGGCTACTCGCCGACGCCGACGATCCGTCGCTCCGGTTCCACCACGTGGTGGTCGACGAGGCGCAGGACCTGCACCCGGCGCAGTGGCGGGTGCTGCGGGCGGCGGTACCCGCCGGCCCGGACGACATCTTCCTCACCGGGGATCCGCACCAACGGATCTACGACGCGAAGGTGTCACTGGCCGCGCTCGGGATCCGTACCGCCGGGCGCAGCTTCCGGCTGCGCATCAACTACCGCAGTACGGCGGAGATCCTCACCTGGTCGACCGGGCTGCTCGACGGCACCGGCGTCGAAGGCCTCGACGGGGACGGTCGGGACAACCTGACCGGCTACCGGTCGCTGCTGCGGGGCCGGCAGCCGGCGGTCGCCGGGCAGCCGGACGAGCCGGCCGAGGTGGCGGCCCTGGTGCAACGGGTACGCGAATGGCTGGACCGGGGCGTACGGCCGGCCGAGATCGCGGTCTGCACACGATTCAAGGCCAGGCTGGACCCGGTGCAGTCCGCGTTGACCGAGGCCGGTGTCCCGACCGTACTGGTCAAGGAGCAGCCGGCTGCCGACGTCGACGGGGTCCGGCTGGCGACCATGCATGCGATGAAGGGGCTGGAGTTCCGCTGCGTCGCGGTGCTCGGGGTGACCGCATCGGCGGTGCCCTACGCCCGCAACGTCACCCCTGCGGAGGTGGATCGCATCCAGCACGACAGCGACGTGCTACGGGAACGCTGCGTACTGTTCGTCGCCTGCACCCGCGCCCGCGAAGCCCTGCACGTGTCGTGGACCGGCCAGCCGAGCCAGTTCCTTCCGCGTTAGCTTGTGTCCAGGGTCCCTCGGCCGCCTCCTTGGGCAGGGTGCCCGCTACTCCGGCAACCGCCACGTCAGACCGCCAACAGCCCCCCGTTGCGCACCTCGTCCTTGACCGCGATCAGATTGGCCGCCACGTACGGGATGTGATGCGCGCGGTGCCAGTCGGTCGGGAAGTAGGTGACCAACCTCGACACCTGGAATCGGCACGTGATCTCCGGTACGTACTTGGCGTACTGCCGGTCCGTGAAGTACCAGAACGAGTTCTCGTTGTAGAAGGCCACATGCGTCGGGTCCTGGAACGCTCCCCGGCCGTCGCTGCTCGGCGTCAACGACAACAGCATCCCGCCGGGCGCCAACAAGCGGTACAGCTCGTTGAACAACGCGATCTTGTCCGGGATGTGCTCCAGAAAGTCGCTCGCCCGGATCACTCCGACGCTGCTGTCCGGCAGATCCAGACCCTTGGTGATGTCACAAACCATGTCCACCTCGGGTCCGGCATGGACATCGACCCCTTGATAGCCTTCGACCTTGTTGTGCGCTGCCCCCAGGTCGAGCGCGAGCAGGCCCTGCCGTTTGGCCCATGCCAGCGCGTTCAGCTGCACATTCCGGTCATAGACTTCCACCGTCCGCTGCTGAATCCGGGCGTTGATCTCCGGCACACGCTGGGTGTTGCCCGGATGCATCCGTTGCAGGTAGAGACACTCCGGGATGTGATGGAAGTCCGCAAGCTGATACATGCGACACATGAGGTCTGCATCGTCGGCAACGTCAAGCGACTCGTCGTATCCGCCAGACTTCTCGTAGATGTCACGGCGGAACGCGCGCACATGGTTCGGCGCGTACCAGATGTAGCTGACGTTGTGCGGCGTCGGCGGCAGTGACGTGCAGGCCAGCACCTCGCGCCCATCGACCCGAACATCCCTATATCGCCAACCATGATCGGCAGAAAAGCGACTGCCGTCACGACTGCCATCCTCAGCGATCTGAGCTGTGTCGCTGTAGACCAGGCCGACTTCCGGATTCTCATCGAAGGCATTGACCACCTTTGCAAGGCAGTCGCTAGCGAGAAGATCGTCGTGATCCAACTCGACGAGTATGTCGCCCGACGCCTCCGCACAGGCCCGCTTCTTGACCGCACCTACGCCGGACACTTCGTCCTGCACCACCAGGCGGATCCGCCGATCTGGCATCTCAGGCCGCCAGCGGTTCCCCTGATTCAGAACGATGACCCACTCCCAGTCGTCGAACGTCTGCCCCTGAAGCGACTGGTGACACTCATCCAAGAACTTGGTACGATTACTTCCGGTGAAGACCGTCACAGCTGGCTTTTTCATGCCCCTAACCACTCACTGATCCGAGTCATCATCGACATCGTTTCGATACTCTTCGGGAACACTCTCCAGCAGCGCCCCGTCGAGCCGCACCGCCTTCTCGAACGCCGTACGCGCCTCGGCCTCACCGCCCTCATCCACCAACAGAAAACCGAGTCGCAGGTACGCGGTCGACGCCTCATCATCAAGGTCGACGATTTGGCGATACAGACTGATTGACGCCGTCTTGTCACGGCTTTCGAGCGCGATGGCCTTGTTGAACAGGGCAGGTTTGTAGGAGGGGTCAGCCTCCAATGCCCGGTCATAGCTTTCGATGGCCTGCGCAATCTTGTCCCGTGACTGCGCGATGTAGCCGAGGTTGTACCAGGCCAGCACGTTGTTCTCGTCGAGAGCCAGTACTTGCTCGAAAGTCTCCTTAGCCTTCTCAATATCTCCCGACTGGCCTTCGTCGACACCTTTCCGCACCAGGGCGACGAGGTCTTCACTCACGGCTCCGGCATTTTTGGTGTCCGGACCCTGCACCTCTCCGTCGGCAGTACAGGCTGGAACCCCAGCTAGTAGCACCGCACCGCACGCCAGCGATCCGAACATCGTTCGCATTTTCATTTTCCGTCACTCCTAATATAAGATACCCAACACCGAACACTCTCGTTCGTCGACCTTCAGTTCACGCAATGTCTGCACAGACGACATAGACCGTTCCGCCAGTTCCACCAAACTCGGCTTGCCAACCAGTCGGCTCACCGGCAACGGGGATGGGCCGCGATGTGTCGGGGCTTCCCTGAGATTGGAAACCGCCACCGGTAGCGACGTCCCCCGCATCGCACTGCACTTCCAGGAACCCTGACCCGCCAGCGGAAGCCGAGTTGACGTAGAGATCTGGGAAACCTGCACCCTGCGCACCTTGTGGCCCCTGGGGACCCTGCACGCCTTGGAAGCCCTGCGCTCCTTGCACGCCCTGCGCACCATCAGCACCTTGCGCTCCCTGCACTCCTTGCGCGCCCTGCGCACCATCAGCACCTTGCGCGCCCTGCGCCCCTTGCACGCCCTGCGCGCCCTGCGCACCCTGAGCACCCTGCGCACCATCAGCACCCTGGAAGCCTTGCGCCCCTTGCACGCCCTGCGCACCATCAGCACCCTGGAAGCCTTGCGCACCCTGCGCACCCTGCGCACCCTGCGCACCTTGGGCACCATCAGCACCCTGCGCACCCTGCGCACCCTGAGCACCCTGCGCACCCTGCACGCCCTGCACGCCCTGCACGCCCTGCACGCCCTGCGCACCCTGAGCACCCTGCGCACCCTGCACGCCCTGCACGCCCTGCACGCCCTGCACGCCTTGAGCACCTTGGGCACCATCAGCACCCTGCGCACCCTGCGCACCTTGGGCACCATCAGCACCCTGCGCACCCTGGAAACCCTGCGCACCCTGCACGCCCTGCGCACCCTGCACGCCCTGCGCACCCTGCACGCCCTGCGCACCCTGCAC
>NZ_JBHMIM010000078.1:0-24505 GCF_048060115.1 Micromonospora sp. LOL_023 | reverse complement strand
AGCTGCGACAACCAGCCTGCCGCATTGGCCCTGGCCGCATAACCCCCGAAGGATTTACGACCTGGACCACTAAGGTATCTCGGCCTGGTTCCGGCGGCTGGACACCGGCGGCGCCCGAGGGTCCACGCGAGATCCGCCCTCGGTCGGTCGGTGCTAGCTGATCAGGTTGTCGAAGTCACCGTCACGAGCGCCGAGAATGAACGCCTCGATCTCCGTACTCGTGTAGATCAACGCCGGACCGTCCGGATCGCGCGAGTTGCGCAGGGCGATACCGGCCCCACCGGGCAGCCGGGCGAGTTCGACACAGTTGCCACTGGGATTGCTTCGCCCACTCTTCTGCCAGTCGAGAGCCGGCAACTCGGTGCCAGAAGTGCCACCACTTGATTTACGCACTTTCTCCTCCAAACCGGACATGCCTGGCGATAGACGGCCTGCCCACGGTCGGCCGCGCCTCATCGCGGGACGGTTCGAATGCACGTGCACCTGCTCTTGCGCCTGCAAGGTATAGCGAGCATGATAGCGCACGTGAAGTTGTATCCGGCGGTTCACTCATCGTGATGGAAAATCGGGCAAAAGTTCCTGTAGGCACCAAAAGCGCAGGTGCCTGGGCGAGTGAAGATGCACGCAGAGTGATAGATCTGCCGCTTCGTTCACTACCCGGTGACCCGTCCGACGACACCGCGCACCGAGCCAGGAGGGCGATGAGCATGCCAGCTCCCATCCTCAAACCCAGTCAACGCGACCCGAGGGACGTCTACCCGACCGACCGTTACCAACCCGCCGACCCCGTGTGGGTGTACCGGGGCGGCACCTGGTGCGCCGGAGTGGTCGAGACAGCGTCCGCCGGAGCCGCGACCGTGACCTACCGCCCCAGCGGCTCGCGAGGGACCGGGGTGGACACCATCACCGCCTCGTACGTGCTTCCCCGTGCAGAAGCCGACCCGATGTTGGACCACGCGTACCACTGAGCCACCAGGTCCGAGCGATCCACCCTGGCCGACGACCCAACCGACCGGGGCGGTGGAGCCGCGGCCGACCCGGCCAGCCGTCCTGACCGGTGACTCGGTGCCAGGCCACCGCCCCGGCACCGGATTCATCCACTGTGACCTGCACAAAGGTCGCCACACGCAAAGCGAACAACTACACAGGGATTGACAGTAGTCACAGCAGCCGAGAGAATTTGCGGCGAATGCGGCTCACCACCGGCACGGTGAATTGTCAGTCCGTCGGCACGGTGACGCGAAACCTCCCCTGCCCGGACAGCCATCAGAAGGGCCGCCCTGTGTCTAATGGCGCGCTACTGCTGCCATATCCGCACCTGCTGCCAGCGAGTCAAGGCCAACTCCGGCAGGCGATCGCCGACAGCGGCCAAAGCCGCATAGGCGAGCAGATTCACCACCCGGAGATCGACGACTTCGCTGCTCAGCGCGCCCCACACGGCGACCCCGCCGAGACCGACTACCAGGAGCACGACCGATACTTCCAGATACGCCGAACCCTCCGTACCCCTGGAAGGGCGTTCCTGTCCGCCCTGGTAATCGCACAAAACGCAGTCGCCGAGAATGCGCGGAAGAATGACCTCGACGTCATCGGAGACGCCGATTTACCACAACTGCGTACGGGATTCGAGAGCCTGCTCCGCTACGCCGGTCCAGCGAGCCCGCCCGCAGCCGGCAGCACGCCGGCCCAGCCGGCACCACCATCGGCCCAGCGGCCGGGCCGAAGCGCCGGCGACCAGGCCCGTGCGGCGACGGCCACCGCGGCCGCCGAACGCTGGCTGGTCGGCCACCAACTCTTCTTCGTCCTCGTGCAGGGGACCATCACCGGGCTCAACTGTTTTCTCGGCGCCAGCGCCGCCGGCGACGAGTCCGACGCCCGCGCCGCGTTGCGGGTGGCCGCCGCGTTCATGCGTAGCTCCGCGGCGGCGTTCCGGTTCGCCTCGGACTTCGCCCCGGTCGACTACGAGCAGCTGATCCGCCCCGCGATGGCACCTCCCGCCGTCCGGGCCGGATTCAGCGGACTGCAGACCCGCGACCACGCGTACCTCATGGGTCTGTTCGCGGAGGTACGCCTGATGCGCGCCAAGATCGGAGCCGCCCGGCTGGGCGAGGCGTTCGAGGAGTTCGTCGAGGCGACGATCGCCGCGTACGAAGCACACCAACTCATCTGTGCCCGGTTCGGTGGTGACGTACTGCCCAGTCTGCGGATGGCGGCCCGCTCCGGCGGCCGTAGCGCCGCGCCGGGGGTGCAGGCGGTGCGGCAGCTGATGCGGGCCCGGCTGTTCGCCCTCGACGATACGAGCCGGGACGCCACCCGCGACGGCGGTGGGCGGCGATGACTCACCGTACCCAGGTCGGCATCATCGGTGCCGGACCGGCCGGGATGCTGCTGGCCGTGCTGCTACGCCGGGCCGCCGTCGACTGTGTGGTGCTGGAACGGCGCGACCACGAGTACGTCGCCAACCGGGCCCGGGGCGCGACGGTCGAGCACCGGGTGGTGGAGATGCTGCGCCGGCACGGCCTGGCCGGCAACCTGCTCGGCCGGGGCGCGGTCGAGAACGCGGTCGAGTTCCGGTTGGGCGGGCGGCGCTACCCGGTCCACTACGAACCGCTCGCCGCCGGACGCAGTCACTACATCTATCCCCAGCAGTACCTGGTGCGGGACCTGGTCGACGCGTACCTCGCCATCGGCGGGGACCTCCGCTTCGAAACCGCGGTCACCGCGGTCGACGACCTCACCGGGCAGCCGCTGATCCGGCTCGCCGACAGCAGCGAGCTGCGCTGCGACGTGGTCGCCGGCTGCGACGGCGAGTACGGGGTCGCCCGCGGCGCCATCCCGGCGGCGGCGCTGCACTGCACCGACTACCAGTACGGCTACGCGTGGCTGTCGGTGCTCGCCGAAGCCCCGCCGTCGAACGACTGCGTGATCAACGCCCTGCACGAGTCGGGTGCCTGCGTACACGTACGGCGGACGCCGACAGTGAGCCGGTTCTACCTGCAGTGCGGGCGGACGGAGACCCGGGCGGACTGGCCGGACGAGCGGATCTGGAAGGAGATCGGCATCCGGCTCGCCCTGGACGAGCCGTGGACGTTGCACACCGGACCGATCACCGCCACCGGCACTGTCCGGATGCGCAGCCTGGTCTGCGACCCGATGCGGTACGGATCGTTGTTCCTCGCCGGGGACGCCGCGCACATCGTTGCGCCGGTGGGTGGCAAGGGCTTCAACCTCGCCCTCGCCGACGCCGAGGAGCTGGCGTTGGGGCTGATCGACCGGTTCACCACCGGCGACCATCGGCGGGCGGACGCATACTCCGACACCAGGCTGGCCCGGATCTGGCGGGCCCAGGAGTTCGTGCACTGGATGATGGACCTGGTCAACACCCCTGGCTACGGTACGGCGACCGCGCCGTTCCTGCACCGGGTGCAGGCGGCCCGGCTGGCCCGGCTGATGGACTCGCCGGAGTACCTGGCCGCCTTCCTGACCGACTACGTCGGGTGGTGACGCGACCTCGACCACGCCCGGTGGTGACGCGGAGCCCGCTACGTCGGCTGACGACCGAGGATGTTCGTCGCCCGCCACCGGGCCCCGGTGACCAACGTCAACTCCTGGCCGGCGGTCACCAACTCCGGGCTGGCCAGCGGACTGTACGACTCGCTGGTCCACAGCGGTGCGCCGGCGTACCGCAGCTGCTGGGTCCAGATCACGCCGGTGAGCCGCCCCGCGGTCGTGGTGGTGAGGCGTACCTGGTCGGGAAGGCCGGCGAAGGTCGGCACCTGATAGTCCAGGGTGGTCCACTCGTCGGTCGCGGTGAGCAACCGGACGTCGGAGCGGGGGAACCGCAGCGCACCGGACCGGGTGGGCGAGCGCCAGGCGGCCGCGGTCGCCTTGGCCGGTCGGGCGGCACGCATCGCGATCCCGTCACCCACCGCGTCGGTCAGCGGTTGGAAATCCCAGCCGTACGCGCCGCGCAGCGTCTCGACCGACTGCGCCAGATCGGTCGACTCGGTCGGCAGATCCCAGTCGAGCCGTTCGCAACCGGTCGCCAGGTAGCGCACCTCGCCGGGGACCACCTGGCAGTCGGCGGTGCCGAGCCGGCGGCGCAGGTCGACGACGAGCCGGGACCGATCCTCGTCGATCAGCGGATTGTTGGTGTGGATCATCGCGATCAGGACGTCGAATCGGCCGCCGAGATCGTCGGGGTCGAGGTCGATCAGATCCGACTCGACGAAGGCGATCCGGCCGGCGAAGCCGTTGTGCTCGGCGATCCGTTCGGCCATGCCGACGTGGTGCCGGTCGACCGCGACCACCTCGGCCGCCCCGCAATCAGCTGCGACCATGGCCAGCAGGCCGCTGCCGGTGCCCGCGTCGAGCACCCGGTCGCCGGGCCGGACCGCGCTGCGGACCGCCCGTTGGACGTTGTGCCCACGGTCGATGCTGAGCAGCAGTCTCAGGTGCAGCTCCGGAGTGAACGGGATGTCCGTCGGCCGAGCCATCAGTGATCCCCGCTCCTCATCCAGATTTCCGGAATATCTCATTGATCATGATAAGTTAGCTTCTGTCTACTAAGGTGTCAATCGCGAGAAGGGTGCCGATGCGCGTACTCGTCACCAGCCCGCCCGGGGCCGGCCATCTTTTCCCCACCGTCCCGTTGGCCTGGGCGCTGCGCGCGGCCGGGCACGAGGTGCTGGTCGGCACCGCCGCCGAAGGGCTGACCGGCGCCGCCGACGCCGGACTGCCGGCGGTCGACGTCGCTCCCGGCGCACCGATCGGTGCGGCCTTCGGCGCCGGCAGCGGCAGCCCCGCCGAGCTGGCCGACCGGATGCGCCGCCGCGGTCAGGCGATCGCCGCCGCCGGCTCCCGCGCCGACCCGCTGCTGCTGGAACTCTTCGGCCGGGTCTCCGACCTGATGGCCGACGGCACCGTGGCGCTCGCCCGATGGTGGCGGCCGGACCTGGTGGTGCACTCGCGGCTGCACCCCGCCGGGCTGCTCGCCGCGCGCGCGGTGCGGGTGCCGGCCGTCGAACACGGCTTCAACCTGGTACGCGAGGAGCAGCTCGCCGCCCGGTTCCTGCCCTACCTGGCGGCGGCGGCCACCCGCAACGGCGTACCGCTGGAGCTGCCCGAGCGGGTGGTCCTGCACCTGGCACCGGCCGAGCTGATGGTCGGCGACGGCGACGGCTGGCCGATGCGTTACCTGCCGTACAACGCCGGTGGCACCCTGCCGGACTGGCTACGGCAGCCGGCGACCCGCCCCCGGGTGCTGATCACCCTCGGCACGGTGGTGCCGGCGTTGGCCGGCCTCGCCGGACTGCGTCACACGATCGACGCCGCCGGGCACACCGACGCCGACTTCGTACTCGCCGTCGGCGCGGCGGCGGACCCGACGGTACTCGGTCCGCTGCCCCGCAACGTGCGCCCGGCAGGCTGGCTACCGCTACGCCAGGCGCTCGCCGGCTGCACCGCCGTGGTGCACCACGGTGGATCCGGGACGATGATGACCGCCCTCGGTGCCGGCGTACCGCAGCTGGTCCTGCCGCACGGCGCCGACCAGTTCGGCAACGCCGACCTGGTGGTGCGCCACCGGCTCGGGATGCACTGCGACCCGGCCGGGGTGACCTCGCGGACCCTCGCCGAGCTGCTCTCCGGCGGGCCGGCCACCGACGGGGTGTCGGCGGCCGCCACGTTGATGGCGGCCCTGCCGCCGCCCGCCGAGATCGCCGCCCGGTTGGCCACCGTCGGCACGCTGGCGGAAGTGCTTTGATTGGTCGGTGACCAACCCGGCGATCCTCACCGTCGACGACGACCCCAATGTCTCCCGGGCCGTCGCCCGCGACGTCCGCCGCCGCTACGGCGACCGCTACCGGGTCGTCCGGGCCGCCTCCGGCGCGGAGGCGCTGACCGCCCTGCGGGAGCTGAAGTTGCGTGGCGAGCAGGTGGCGCTGCTGCTGGCCGACTACCGGATGCCGGAGATGAACGGCATCGAGTTCCTCGAAGCCGCGATGGACCTCTATCCGCAGGCCCGCCGGGTGCTGCTCACCGCGTACGCCGACACCGACGCCGCCATCGACGCGATCAACGTCGTCGACCTGGACCACTACCTGCTCAAACCCTGGCATCCGCCGGAGGAGAAGCTCTACCCGGTCTGCGACGCGCTGCTCGAGTCGTGGCAGCGCACGCCGGCCGCCGGCACGGACGAGCTGCGGGTCGTCGGCCACCGCTGGTCGGCGCCGTCGTTCGAGGTACGCGACTTCCTGGCCCGCAACCTGGTGCCGTACCGGTGGCTACTCGCCGACGACGCCGAGGGGCAGCAGTTGCTGACCGCCGCAGGTGCCGGACCGGCCGACATCCCGGTGGTGGTCTGCCCCGGCGGGGCGGTACTGCGCAACCCCGCCCGGGCCGAGTTGGCCGCCCGGGTCGGCCTGCACACCACCGCGGCGCAGGAGTTCTACGACCTGGTCGTGGTCGGGGCCGGTCCGGCGGGGCTCGGTGCCGCCGTGTACGGCGCCTCCGAGGGCCTGCGGACCGTGCTCATCGAACGGCGGGCCACCGGTGGGCAGGCCGGGCAGAGCAGCCGGATCGAGAACTACCTCGGTTTCCCGGACGGCGTCTCCGGTGCCCAACTGACCGACCGGGCCCGCCGGCAGGCGTTGAGGTTCGGCACCGAGCTGCTGACCACCCGCGACGCGGTGGGGCTGAGCACGGTCGGCGCGACCCGGCTGCTGCACTTCGCCGACGGCGGCACCATCGCCGGACACACCGTCGTGCTCGCGACCGGGGTGGCGTACCGGCAGCTCGACGCCCCCGGGTTGGCCGACCTCACCGGCCGTGGAGTCTTCTACGGTTCGGCGGCGACCGAGGCGCCGAACTGCCACGGTCAGGAGGTCTACATCGTCGGCGGGGCGAACTCCGCCGGGCAGGCCGCGGTCTACTTCTCCCGGCACGCCGACCGGGTACACCTGCTGGTCCGTGGCGCCGACCTGACCGGTTCCATGTCGCGGTACCTGATCGACCAGATCGAGGGGATCGACGCGATCGTGGTGCACCCGCACACCTCGGTCGTCGCCGGGGCCGGCGACGACCATCTGCGACGGCTCACCTTGCGGGACACCCGGACCGGCGACACCCGGGACGTCGACACGTCGTGGTTGTTCATCTTCATCGGGGCCGAGCCGCGCACCGACTGGCTCGACGGGACCCTGGTCCGCGACGACCGTGGCTTCGTCGTGACCGGACCCGACCTCACCGCGGGTGGTCGGCGACCACCGGGCTGGTCGTTGCCCCGGGATCCGTACCTGCTGGAGTCCAGCGTGCCCGGTGTGTTCGCCGCCGGCGACGTACGCGCCGACTCGGTGAAACGGGTCGCCTCCGCCGTGGGCGAGGGCGCCCTGGTGGTCACGTTGGCGCACCGCTACCTGGCGGCGCAGTGACCGGCCCGGCGGCGACGCCCGGTGCCGACGGTGACGCCGGGCCGGCCGGCGACCGGCTCGACGCCGACGGGCTGCGTGGCCTGTTCCTGTTCGAGTCGCTCACCGACGACCAGTTGGCCGAGATCACCCGGCTGGGTGAGGTCCGGCGGTGGGCGGCCGGGTCGGTCATCTACGCCGAGGGCGACCCGGCGGAGTCCTTCTTCGTGCTGCTCGACGGCGCGATCACGCTGTCGCGCCGGGTCCGGGGCGCGAACGTCGAGGTCGCCCGCAGCGATCACCGTGGCGCGTACGCCGGGGCGACCCAGGCGTACGCCGGCGACCGGATGGAGCAGGTGTACCCGAACACCATGCGGGCACTGGCCGACGTGGCGCTGCTGGCGTTGCCGGCACCCGAGTTCGCCGCCGCGATCCGCCAGTGGTTCCCGATGGCGATGCACCTGCTGGACGGGCTTTTCGTGGCGATGCGCACGACGCAGACGGTGGTCGGCGAGCGCGAACGGTTGATCGCACTCGGCTCGCTCACCGCCGGGTTGACCCATGAGTTGAACAACCCGGCCGCGGCCGCCGTCCGGGCCTCCGCCGTGCTGCGGGAACGGATCGCCGGCATGCGGCACAAGCTGGCCGCGGTCGCCGACGGCCGGATCGACGGTGCGCAGCTGCGCCGGCTGGTCGATCTGCAGGAGGCGGCGGTGCAGCGGGCGGCGACCGCGCCGCGCCGCTCCCCGCTGGAGATCAGCGACGCCGAGGACGAGCTGGTCGACTGGCTGGACGAGCACGGCGTACCGGATGGTTGGGAGCTGACCGCCACGCTGGTGGCCGGCGGTTTCGACCCGGCCGGGCTGGACGAGGTGGCCGGGGCGGTCGCCGCGTCCGACCTGGCGGCCACGGCCCGCTGGATGGCGTACACCGTCGAGACCGAGCTGCTGCTCGGCGAGATCGACGACGCGCTGGCCCGGATCTGCGGGCTGGTCGGGGCGGCCAAGCAGTATTCGCAGCTGGACCGGGCCCCGCACCAGACGGTGGACGTGCACGACCTGCTCGACGCCACCCTCGCGATGTTCACCGGCAAGGTACCAGCCGGCGTACGGGTGGTACGCGAGTACGACCGGACGGTGCCGCTGGTGCCGGCGTACCCGGCGGAGCTGAACCAGGTCTGGACCAACCTGATCGACAACGCACTGGCCGCGATGGGGCCGGTCGGGACGTTGACGGTCCGTACCGGGCAGGCCGACGGGTGTCTGTCGGTGGAGATCGCCGACACCGGCCCGGGTATCCCGCCGGAGGTGCGGCCACGGATCTTCGAGCCGTTCTTCACCACCAAGCCGATCGGCGAGGGCACCGGGCTCGGGCTGGACATCTCGTACCGGATCGTGGTGAAGAAACACGGCGGCGACATTCGGGTGGAATCGGCACCGGGGTCGACCAGCTTCCGCGTGCTGCTCCCGCTGACCGACGGCTGACGGCACACTGGGTGGGTGAGCGACGTCGCTGCGATACTGCTGGTCGACCCGGCCGGTGCCCTGCTGCTGCAACTGCGTGATGGCCGGGCTCCCAGCCATCCGCACACCTGGTGTGTGCCGGGCGGGCACTGCGAGCCGGGTGAGACACCGGAGCAGGCGGCGCTGCGTGAGTTGCTGGAGGAGACCGGTCTACGAGCCGAACACGGGCTGCGGCTGTTCTGCCGTCGGGAGCTGGCGCCGGACCGTACGGCGCACTATTTTTTCGGTTCCACCCGGGCCCGGCAACGCGACGTGCTGCTCGGCGAGGGCGATGCCATGGTGTTCCTGCGGCCCGAGGAGATCACCGACGGCCGGCCGCTGGCGCCCGGCTCGGCCGCGCTGATCGCCGAGTTCCTCGCCTCGCCGCAGTACGCCTGGGGGGTCAGCGCCGCGTATGATCCGGCCCATGATCCGGACCGACGCCAGGTCCGCGCGCTCCACCAGGCCGGAGGGTAGGTCGTTTCTCAAGTGGGCGGGCGGCAAGACGCGGTACGCGGCGACGATCGTCGCGGCGGCGCCGCCGTTCACCGGTACGTACCGGGAGCCGTTCCTGGGAAGTGGTGCGGTCTTCTTCGAGCTCGCGCCGGCGCGGGCGGTGCTCAGTGACACCAATCCGGAGCTGATCGTCTGCTTCGAACTGGTCGCCCGGGATCCGGACGCGGTGATGCGGCTGCTCGACGAGCAGCCGAACATTGCCGAGCACTTCGCGGCGATGCGTCGGCGGTCGCCGGCCGACTGCTCCGATCTGGAGCGCGCGGTGCGGGTGATCTACCTGAACAAGACCGCGTTCCGAGGGCTCTGGCGGGTGAACCGGCGGGGCGAGTTCAACACCCCGTACGGCGCCTACGACCGGCCGTACTACAACCGGCAGGTGCTGCTGGACGCGGCGCGGGCGTTGGCCGTCGCCGAGCTGCGGGTGGTGGACTTCGTCGAGCAGCTGGACCAGGCTGCGCCCGGCGACTGGGTCTACCTGGATCCGCCGTACGTGCCGTTGGGCGGCTGGGCCGATTTCAAGCGTTACACCGCCGAGCAGTTCGGGGCGCCGGACCACGTGCGGCTGCGCGACGCGATGCGCCGCGCCGCGGGCCGGGGAGTCTGGGTGACGTCGACCAACAGCGACACCCCGTTCGTCCACGAGCTGTACGGCGCGGACTTCTCGATCGCCCGGATGGCGACCCGCCGCGACATCAACCTGCAGTCGGCGAAGCGGGGCAGCTGGGATCTGCTGATCACCAACTACGAGTTGCCGAGGGTGGTGGGGCCGGTGCCGCTCGACGGTCCGGCCCCACCCTGGTAGGCCACCAGCCAGCTGGCCGGCGGCGCCTTCGTCAGCTGGCCGGCAGCGCCGCGATCGCGGTGCGCAGGGCGGCGCCGAGCGAGGTGGTGGGCCGGCCGATCAGCCGGCTCAGGTCGCCGCTGTCGGTGGTCAGCTCGCCTCGGGAGATGCCGACGTCGGAGGCGGCCAGCATCTGCGCGAAGAGCTCGGGCACGCCGGCGTCGGTGAGTGCCTTGGCGTACACATCGGCCGGCAGGTCCTGGTAGCCGACCTGGCGCCCGCTGACGGCGGTGATCTCGGCTGCCAGTTCGGTGAGGGTGAACGGCTGGTCGCCGCCGAGTTCGTAGACGGAGCCGGGTTTGCCGGTCGCCGGGTCGGTCAGTACGGCGGCAGCGGCGGCGGCGAAGTCGGCCCGGGCGGCGGCGGCGACCCGGCCCTCACCGGCGGAGCCGATGACCGCGCCGGAGGCGAGTGCCTGCGCCAGTCCCATCTCGGTGTAGTTCTCCAGGTACCAGCCGTTGCGCAACAGGACGAACGGCAGGCCGCTGGCGCGGATCAGCTCCTCGGTGGGCAGGTGCTCGGCGGCAAGCGGGACGCTGGTGGTGTCCGCCTTCAGCAGGCTGGTGTAGGCGATCAGGTCGACACCGGCGGCCTGGGCCGCGTCGATCACGTTGCGGTGCTGCGGTAGGCGCTTACCCACCTCGCTGCCGGAGACGAGCAGCAGCTTGCGGGTGCCGGCCAGGGCGGCACCGAGGGTTTCCGGCCGGTCGTAGTCGCCGGTGCGGACCTGGACACCCTGGGCCGCGAGGTCGGCGACCTTCTCGGGGGTACGGACGACGGCCACGATCTGCTCCGCCGGCACGCCCCGGTCGAGCAGGTCGGCGACGACGAGCCGGCCGAGGTGGCCGGCGGCTCCGGTAACAGTGATCATTTTTCAGCTCCGGTGTAGTTCGGACAGGTGTTCCGAGCTGGCGAGGCCGCGGGTGTCGTCCCCGGCCCGACCATTCGGACGCTCACCACTAGAGTGCACTAACTTTTCGGAAGTGCAAGCGTTGAGTGAGTGCGGTCACGGTGCCGACGCGGCAGCTGGGTTAACCTTGACCCATGGCCAGCCGGTCCACGACCACGTCACCCGCCGATTGCCACCCGCCCGCCGAGGACGACCCCCTTGCGGCGCTGGTCGCCGACGTGTTCGCCCGCGCCTGCCCCTCCCGGATCACGCTAGAGCACGTAGCCGGCAAATGGGGCATGCTTGCTCTCGCAGCGTTGCTCGACGGCAACTACCGGTTCAACGCGCTCCGCCGCCGGGTGGACGGAATCAGCGAGAAGATGCTCGCCCAGACCCTGCAGGCGCTGGAGCGCGACGGCATGGTCCTGCGCGACGTCCAGGCGACCATTCCACCCCGCGTCGAGTACAGCCTCACCCCGCTCGGACACGCCGTTGCCACGAAACTGCGCGAGCTGATCGAGTTGGTGGAGACCGAGATGCCGGCCGTGCTCGCGGCACGCGCCCGCTTCGACGCACCGACCTGACGCCAGCAACCCGACCAGACTCGGCCAGACTCGGCCAGCCGCGCAGGGACTCCGGCGGGAGCCGGGACGGAACTACGGCAGGAGCTCGGTTACTGCAGGAGGTTGCCGACCGGGGAGAGCAGCGCCCAACCCAGGAAGGCGGTGTGCCGGTCCAGCCGCAGTCGCTCGCTCTCCAGAGCCGCCAGGTCGTCCCGCAACGGCCACATCCGGGCCGCGTCCCGCCAGGCGACGTCCCTGGTGAACTCGACCAACCGGTTCTGGTACCAGTCGTCGACCTTGCCGTTGAGCCGGTCGATGCAGATCTGCCAGTTGCTCAGATAGCTGCGCCGAAGCTCCGGGATCCGGTCGAAGAAGATCTCGTTGATGTGCAGGTAGTCACGGTGCTGAGCCTCGCTCTCCGGCCCCGACCCGAGCTTGCCCCAGGTGTTCAGCAACGCGAACGGCAGGTCGTAGTTGATGTGCGCGTTCACTCCGGCGGCGGCCGACGGCAACGACCGTACGCTCTCGTCGCGCAGCCGGCGGAACAGCACCTGCCAGGCCACCGGGGTCTCCGTCCGGTTCCCCCAGCAGCGCAGTGCCTCGAAGTAGCGTTCGGCGAACTCGATGTCCAGCATGGTGAGAAACTCCCCATCGACGAACGCGCCCTCGGCCAGCTGCTCGTCGATGGTCTTCGTGATCACCCAGTAGAGGCGGTTGAAGTCGGCGACCGGGTTCTCCCGGTCGTTCGGCGTCGCGGCCTCCAACAGCACCTGGAGTGCTGCTAGGTCCTCCACCACGCCAGCCACAGTGCTAGGTCGATGGCCGAGGATGTCGATGATCTGCTCGTGCACATGACCCCAGCGAAGTTCTGGCACCGGACACCTCCAGTCTACAGTGAACCCTGGCTCCCACCCGCCAGCACCGCGCGTGCGCTGGCGGGTCCGTGCGCGACTGCACCGACCGCATCGTGGGAATTGTCGGTACCCACAGTGGCAGGAGCTGCCAAGTCCGAGGTATCCCCCGCAACGACGGGTGTCCACGACCGAACCCGCTGCCCGCCGGTGGGCGAACCTCCGAGGTACGGCGTCGACTGGCCGGGCCGGTCGGGCCGGTCGGTGTCCGACCCGAACCGGACTGGCAGGCTTCCAGTCGGATTTCAGGCACGCGGCTGATTGCGCATGAACACTCTGGTCGCCTGGACCCTCGTCTTGACCTGCAACTTGTTCAGGATGTTCGACACGTGCACGCCTACCGTGCGTTCGCTGATGAACAGCACCTCGGCGGTTGCCCGGTTGGTCCGCCCCTCCGCCACCAACTCGAGCACCTGGCGCTCCCGATCGGTCAGCACCGCCAACTCGTCGGACCTGCTGGGCGGCGGGGACAGTACCCGGCTGGTCCGCGCGGTCACCGACGAACGGCCGGCCCGTTCGTTGCCCAGCACCCGGGCGACCCGTTCACCGACGGTCGGCGGGCTGGTCAGGCCGGCCCGCAGGGTCACCGGCTCCTGGCTGTCCACCTCGGGCATCGACTCGGGTTCACCGGCGCTGAGCGTGATTCGGGCCCGATGCGCCAGGCCCTGGATCTCCTCGGTGAAGGGGCGTGCCCCGAGCCGGCGGGCGGTACGGTACGCCGACTGCAACGCCCGGGTCGCGTCGGCGTTGCGGGTGCGGATCGCGTACAACGCCTCGGCCTGTCGCAGCCGGGCGTACGCCGCCGGATAGGGATGGTTGCGCCGCTCCCACACCTGCGCCGCACGGTCCCACAACACCGGGTCCGAGGCACCGTCGATCCGACTGATCTCCGCCGCGCACAGCTCCCGGTAGCCGATCACCGCGTCCCGCACCGGGGCCGCAGTGTCGGTGGTGCTGCTGCGTTCCATCCGTTCGACCACCGCGACCAGCCGTTGTACTGCCTGCGGACAGGCCGGCACACCAGCCGACCGGGCCTCGGCCTCGGCCCGTAGTCCGTGCCAGACCAGCGGCGCCTGCAACCAGACGTCGTCGGAGCGGCTCTGCGCCAGGTCGATTCCCTGCTGGACGGCCTCCCGGGCCTCCTGATGGTGTCCCCGCCACATCGCCAGCCCGGCCCGCAGGGTCAGCAGCGGCAGCATGTACCGGACCCCGCCATCGGCGGCGAGCAGGGTCTCGATCGCCTCCAGGTCGTCCTCGGCGCCGTCGAGGTGGCCGAACCCGACATGGATCCGGCACCGCGCCAGCAACAGTTCGACCGCCTCGGCGCCGGACGGACGGTGCCGCAACGCGGCGGCCAGCACCTCTTCGGCCTCGGCCCACCGGCCCAGCCGGAACAACCCGTTGGCCGCCACCGCCAACAGCCGGGTGCCGAACGTACGGACCAACCCGACCCGCTCGGCCCGCTCGGCGCCCTGGCGGGCCACCGCGACGCCTTCCTCCAGCTCGTTCAGCGGCCCGCTGAGCAGCTCGGCGAGCTGCAGGTCCGCCACTGCCACATCCTGCGGGCCGCCGGCCGTCTCGGCGGTACGCCGGGCCTGCCGGACCGCCTCCTTGCCAGCTTCCGGATCGTTGAGGTACGCCTGGCTGTAGCCGAGAGTCACCCCGGCCAGCACCATCGCCGACGCGCAGTCGGGCACCTCGGCCGCCAGATCGAGGGCCTCCCTGGCCCGCCGACCGGCGTCGGCGTACCGGCACAGCTGCAGGAGCAGATCCGCCGAGTGCGCGGCGGCGGCCACCCGTTCGCCCGGTGCCACATCACTGGCGGCCAGGGTCCGGTCGTACTCCCGCTCGGCGTCGGCGAGCTGACCGACCGCCGTCAGGTAGCGGGCCCGCAGCGTGTAGAGCCAGGACGGCGGCGGGCCGAACAGGTTCGTGGCCAACTGCTCCAGCAGCGCCAGCGCGCGCTCGTGCTCGCCACTGCGGTGGGCCGCCTCGGCCGCGCGCCGACCGAGCGCGGTCACGTCGAACTCCGTCAACCACGCCGGCGGGACCTGGTTGGCCAGGTCGACGGCGCTGGCCCAGTGCTCGAACGCCTCCGCGAAACCGTACAGCCGCTCGGCCTCCTCGGCCGCCGCGACGACCGCCGGCAACGCCCTGGTCGTCTCGCCCGCCTCGCGCCAGTGGTACGCCAACCGGGCATGCTGCAGGTCGCCGAGCGGCTCGGCGGCCAGTGCCTCGGCGTAGCGCCGGTGTAGCCGCACCCGCTCGCCGGGCAGCAGCCGCGGCTCCAGCACCTCCTTGATCAACGGGTACCGGAAGCGGTAGCCGTCCGCCTCGGACAGCAGCACCCGCTGGCCGACCGCGTCGCGTACCGCCCGCAGCAGCCGATCCTCGGCCAGCTGCACCACCCGGGCGAGCAGGTCGTGCGCGACCGGTTCCACCCCGGCGGCCACCGCGTGCGACACCAGCTGGGCGTCGGCCGGCAACCCGTCGACGTGGGCGAGCGTGATCTCCCGCAGCGTCTCGGACAGCCCGTCGCGGCCGTCCCGGGCGTCGCGGGCAAGCTCCTCGGCGACGAACGGGACACCGCCGCTGCGCCGCCAGACCGAGTCGATCAGGTCGGAGTCGGGTTGCCGCTCGATCAGTTCCGCGACCAGGTCGGCGGTCTCGGACCGATCGAGTGGACCCAGCTCCAGAACGTGCACCGCCCCGGACCGCGACCGCGACCGACGGAGTTCCAGCAGCATCCGACGGATCGGATCGTCACCCTGCAGGGTCTCGGTCCGGGCCGCACCGAGCAGCAGCAGTCGTACGTCACTCAGGCCGGCGAGCAGGTAGAGCAGCAGATGCCGGGTGGTCAGGTCGGCCCATTGCAGGTCGTCGACGGCCAGGACGAGGGTCCGGCCGGCGGCGACGACGCCCAGTCCGCGCGAGATCCGTTCCAGCAGGGCCCCGGCGCCGTCGTGGTCGCTGGCCTCGCCGTCGAGGACCGAGATCAGGTCCCGGACGGCTGTGCCCGCGACGACGCCGCCCCGGCCGGCCTGCGGGTGGTAGCGCCGCAGCGCCTGGCGCAACGGGTGCAATGGGGATGAGTCCCCAATGTCCAGACATGCACCAGACAGCACCAGGGCACCGGCCGTGCGTAGCCGGTCGCTGGCCGCACTGAGCAGCCGAGTCTTGCCGATGCCGCTCTCGCCCATGACGAAGACAGCGGCCGTGTCGCCTCGTTCAACCCTCCGTAGTGCCCCATGCAACACCTGTAGCTGAGGGCGACGCCCAACGAAGGGCACTTCGTCCGAACCCCAGGCCAACGAGCCACCTTCGCGTGACTGTGTCAATCCGATCACCGACATAAAGGGTGGGAGTATCTGACATACGTCGTTCTACAGATCCTAGGGCTGCCCCGTGCTGGGACCGTTTCAGCCATCCGTTCCATACGTAGGTCCACACGGACCAGATCAGGTCCACCCGGAGCGGATCGGAGCACCACCACAGCGCAGGAGGCGATCATGAAGACGCTCCGCCGTAACCCCGGGCACCGCACCGAACCCACCGCCAGCAGAATCTGCCCCGGCTGCGCGGCCCCAAGTCGATCGACCCACCGCTACTGTGCCGGCTGCGGACTGTCACTTGTACCACCAACCGGCTGGACCGAACCGACCGTGCGGACCCAACGACGTACCGTCACCGTCCTCTTCGTCGACATGGTGGGCTTCACCAAGCTGGCCAGCCGGCTGACCCCGGAAGCCGTCCGACAGGTGCAGCTGCGCTACTTCCACGCCGTCCGCTCCGTGATCCGCCGACACAGCGGGGTGGTGGAGAAGTACATCGGCGACGCGGTCATGGCGGTCTTCGGGGCCGGTTCCGACTGCCCTGACGCCTCCCGGGCGGCCTACCGGGCGGTGCAGGCGGCAGTGGAACTGCCCGACGCGGTACGCGACGCCGAGTTCCCCGACGACGCGCGGGTGCGGGTCCGGGTCGGGGTGGCCACCGGCGTCGCCGCGGTCGACATCGATGGCGTGGTCGACGGCGGCGTCGGGTTCCTCACCGGCGATGTGATCAACATCGCCGCCCGGCTACAGGCGCACGCCGCACCCGGCGACGTCGCCATCGCCGCCACGACCTGCCAGGCTGCCCGCGCCACCCAGCCGCACCGCGCACCACGCACCACACTCGCCTTCCGCCCACAACCACCGATGTGGCTGAACGGGCGGGACGAGCCGGTACAAGTCTGGCAACCGGTACGCGGGGTGCCACTCGGCACCCCGCACCCGGATCGGACGGCACCGGCCGCCTCGATCGACACCAGCTCAGACGCCAGCCACCGAGGTGATCCAGCTCCGGCTGGCCGCAACCGAGGCATAGTTCTGGTACGTCGAACCGTTACCGGTCGAGCAGACGCCGACCTGCTGCCCGTTGTAGAACTGCGGACCACCGGAGTCACCCCGCCAGGCGACCCCGTTCACCCCGGTGCTGCGGATCGCCGGACCGAAGTAGGCGTCGGTCGCGTTGTTCGTCGTGGTCCGCACCGACGCGGTCTTCAGCTGCGGCGACGCGTCGCAGTTGGTGCAGGTACGGCCCCACCCAAAGATCGTGTTCGTCGAACCGACCGGCGGGTTGCTGGACGCCAGCGTGACGTAGGTCGTGGAGACCGCCGAGCTCAGGTAGAGCAGGCCCAGGTCGTAGCGGCTCTGCGTGGCGCTGACCGTACGGGTCGTCCCACCGGAGGACCGGTAGACACTACCCACCCGTACCGACATCGTGCCGCCCAGACAGTGCCGGGCGGTCAGCACCCAACGCGGTGCGATGATCGAACCGGAGCAGGCGAACGAGCCGTTCTGGAAAACGGCAGCCGCCCACGGCGCCGAAGAAACCGTACTGCCGCCGATGATCTCCTGCGGAGCGGCCGCGGCGGCGGATGGGCTGACGAACGCGCCAACAAGAGCTGTAGCGACGACCGCCATCGTGAGTCGGATACGCAAGACTGGCTCCTTACCGAGGGAGTGAAACCAAAATTGCGGGCAGAGCGGACCGGTGGCCCGCGACAGTCCCTGTCACGGGACGCGCCGCCCAGCAGCACCGGGTCCGGCGCCGGCGGCGCCTCGGTGCGACCAGAGGCTATGCGCAGGTCGGTTTGCCAGACAAGAGTCGAAGACAATTATTTCTGATAGCGTCGGACGAATATCCAAAGAACATCGAAAATATGATGTTCACAATATGCATTGTCAGTAGCCACCGAGCGAGCGGCACCCGCCGCGCGGCCCAGCGGTTCGGCGCCACGGCCCGGCTACGGCAGGCCACCCGGTCATGGCGGGTGCACCTCGGCGGTGAACCGGAGGCCGTACGGCTGTGACGCGCCACACCGTTGGCCGGAACGGGAATGCCGTACGCCGGCCAAAGCTTGTGCGGTTGGCTGCGCAGCAGTGCCGCAGCACTTCGTGACCCCACGGGCCGACCCGCCCACCCTGTCGCGCGCCAGCGGCGCGCGCCCTCCGGAAGAGGAACGATGACAGCCCTCGCCCAACGGCCCGAGGCGCCGGCGACCGCCAGCGTGCCGGAGCCGACTCCCGGCGATCTGTTCACCTCGTGGCAACGGATCCGACTGATCCTGGTGCTCGGCACCCTCATCGCGGTCGGACCACTGACCATCGACATGTACCTGCCGGCGCTGCCGGCAATCGGCGGGGACCTGCAGACCACCGCGGCCGGGGTGCAACTGACGCTGACCGGCACCCTCGTCGGCCTGGCGGTCGGCCAACTGATCATCGGTCCGCTGTCCGACGTCCTGGGGCGCCGGCGGCCCCTGCTCGCCGGAATGACGCTCCACGTCCTCGCGTCGATACTGTGTGTCATCGCACCGAACATCGCCGTTCTCGGCGGGCTGCGGGTCATCCAGGGATTCGGCGCGGCGGCCGCGTCGGTGATCGCGATGGCGGTCGTCCGTGACCTGTTCGACGGCATCGCCTTCGCCCGAATCCTGTCCCGGCTGCTGCTGGTGATGGGAGTCGCACCAGTGCTCGCGCCGACGCTCGGCAGCGCGCTGCTCAACTGGACCCAGTGGCGTGGCGTGTTCGCCGCGCTGGCCGTACTCGGCGTCGCGCTGATAGTGGTGACCGCCTTCGGACTCGGCGAGACCCTCCCGCCACACCGGCGGCGTCCGGCCCGGCTGCTGGACACCCTCCGGGTGTACGGCGGACTGTTGCGGGACCGCACCTTCATCGGACTCGTGCTGGTCGCCGGATTCGCGATGGCAGCCCTCTTCGCGTACGTCGCAGGCTCCTCATTCGTGCTGCAGGAGCAGTACGGGCTCAACGAGCAGGAGTTCGGCATCGCGTTCGGTGCCGGAGCGGTCGGGATGATCACCGCCACCCAGCTCAACGTACGGCTGCTTCGCCACTACTCCCCGCAGCAGATCCTGCTGACGTCCCTGGTCGCCGCGTCGCTCTGCGGGCTCGTCCTCCTCAGCTTCGCCGCCACCAACATCGGCGGACTCCCCGGCGTCCTGATCCCGCTGTGGGCGGTGCTCGCCGCCACCGGGTTCGCGCTGCCGAACGCCCCGGCCCTGGCCCTGGCCGGCCAAGGGGACGCCGCCGGCACCGCAGCGGCCCTGCTCGGCGCGGTGCAGTTCGGCGTTGGTGCACTGGCCGCCCCGGTCGTCGGACTACTCGGCAACGGCAGCACCGCGATGGCTGCGGTGATCACCGGTGGCATGCTGATCGCGGTCGTCGTACTCCTGCTCGTCGTACGGCCGGGCCGGCTTCCGGCGCTGGATCGCGAAGGACGCTCGCCGGGCACGTCGTTACGCTGACGCCGCGGTAGACAGCGCGCCCGGGGCGCTTTGCCCCGGGCCTGCGCCGACCTGTATCCTCGATCGGCGGTGGTCTGCAGCGGCCACCGGGGAGACTTCGCCTAGTCTGGTCTATGGCGCCGCACTGCTAATGCGGTTGGGGTCTTAAAGCCCCTCCCGGGTTCGAATCCCGGAGTCTCCGCGCTTCGGCAAGGTGTGTATGCTTGCCAGGCACCTGCGCCCGTAGCTCAACGGATAGAGCATCTGACTACGGATCAGAAGGTTAGGGGTTCGAGTCCCTTCGGGCGCGCAAGATCAACAAGGGCCTGACCTGCGGAAACGCAGATCAGACCCTGTTGCTATTGATGGAGTGTGGACGTTCGTTGCCACACCTGTGTCACGTCTGCGCCATCACTCTCTGTAGTTACTCAGTGATCATCATGGCCTTGACCTGGAGTTCGGCGGTCCTCCGGCTGGTCCGGCTCCGCTGAGCCTCCTGGTTTTTTCGCCGTCTTGGCGGCCTTGCGGGCGGCGCGCCCGATGGCAGCGCGGCGTTCCCGGGCTGCATTTCGGACGAGTTCAGCGGTGGCTGCGGCGGCCTGATGTTGGGCTGCTGGTAGCACGCTGGTGTACACGTCTGCGGTGGTGTCGATCCGCGAGTGGCCGAGTTGGGCTTGGATGGTTTTGAGATCCGCGCCGGAGTTGTGGGCGAGGGACGCGGCGCCGTGCCGCAGGTCGTGTAGCCGGATGGGTGGCAGGGTGGATTTCTGGACCAGAGTTGGGAACCGTTGGGTGAAGTAGCCGGGGTGGTAGGGCTGGCCGTCGGGTCGGGTGAAGACGTAGCCGGTGTCGCGGTAGGCCTGCCGGGCTTCGATCCGTCGGGCGGCCTGCTGCTGTTGTTGCCGGCGGTGGTGGGCCAGGGCGGTGGCGGTGGCCTCGTCGAGAGCGACGACCCGCTGCCCTGACGCGCTCTTGGGTGGCCCCTCGTAGACGCGGTGTCCGGCGGAGGTCCGCTGCTGGTGGATGGTCAACTCGTTGGCGTCAAGGTTGATGTCGGACCAACGCAGGCCGGCGACCTCGCCCCTGCGGAGCCCGCGCAGGCCGATCAGGCGCCAGAGGGCGTGGAGCGGATCGTTGGCGGTGAAGTCGAGGAACGCGGCGAGTTGGGGTGCCGTCCAGACCGAGACCGCCGGCCGGATGCCGGTTTCCTGCCAGGCCGCGACGTTTTCGTCGGTCCAGATGTGCGCCCGGGTCTGGGCCGGGTTGGGCAGTTCGACGCGACGTGCGGGGTTGTCGGTGAGCAGGTCTTCCCGGATCGCCGCGTTGAGGGCGGCTCGGAGCGTGGCACGGACGTGTCTCAGTGTCGATGCCGAGTGGGGCCGGTCGTACTTGTTGCGTTGCCGCGCGATGGCACGGAACACCGCGTTGAGCTGGCTGGAGGTCAGCTCCGACAGGAGCGTCCGTCCGACGTGCGGGATGAGGAACCGTTCGATGTCGCGGGCGTAGAGCAGCTTGGTGGTCGGGCGCAGCCGTGTCCGGGTCTGGATCCAGTGCTCAAGCCACCGCGCCACCGTCCAGCTCTGCGCGGTACGGCGCTCCGATGACATCGCCAGCAGTTCGTCACGGGCGCGACGGGCCGCGGCCTGCGACGGGAACCCGCCCCGGCGAACCCGTTGCGGACGGCCGAGAATGTTGGTGGTGGAACAGTGGAAATACCAACTGCCGTGACCGCGATCCTTCAGCCGGGAACAATGACCGCCTCGGTTACCTCCTGTCACGTAGTCGGAGCATGCGCAACGCTTGAAGACGCGGCCTCTGGATTTCATGGCTCCCCGATCCGATGAAAGATTCCCGCCTATCTGGCATCCACTGGACCTGCGGGAATGTGGGTACTCGGGTGGCCAACGCCGC
Organism: Micromonospora sp. LOL_023; assembly: GCF_048060115.1. NCBI lineage: Bacteria > Bacillati > Actinomycetota > Actinomycetes > Micromonosporales > Micromonosporaceae > Micromonospora > Micromonospora sp. LOL_023. The sequence goes on along the minus strand of NZ_JBHMIM010000078.1, from coordinate 3,179 downwards.
CGTGGCAACGCCTGTTCCCGACAGGAGTCACCCCGAGAGGCCGCTGGTGTCGGCGAGACAAACGAGAACACGGAGAGTTATGATTCGATTGGTTGGTGAATCACGCCATCATTCGATCATCACCAATCCCCAATCCCGGTTGTGGTGTTCCTGACGGCGCACCCGGGACTCGCACACGTCGGGATCGCGTGTATCGCGCGCCGGGGATGCGGTTACCGCAGGCGATGGTCTGTTGGCGTGTCGTAGTGGGTGCGGTGTTGGGCGGTGCGTAGCCTCCATCAACGGCGACTCGTTGCGGACGCGACCGCCTCGCCCCATCACCTGCCGGAGGAGAGCGCCAGTGAGGCAGACCAGCGAGCTTCCTGACCATGCGGCGTCGCCGGTGCCTTCCGAGATGACCGCCGAGGCCGTCGACGCCGTCCTTGCGGACCTTGCTGCGGTGGCCGACCGTCTCATCGAGGAATGGGCCGTGGCCCAGCGTGAAGTCGATGAACGCAACGACGACAACGAGCGCTGGCTTATCCAGACCGGGACGCCGGCCGGCTATCGAAGTTGCCCGAACCCGCGGCGGGCGCTGTCCTCGGTGCGCTTGGACCACGCCGTCCACCGCGCCCGCCTCCTACGACAGTCGAGTCGGGAAGTCGTCGCGTGGTGGGCGGACCTGGCAACCCATGCCGCGTTGTCCGCCGCGGCGGGTCAACCGGTCAACCCTGTGCGCGCTGCCGGTGCCGATCCCAGCGCCTATCTCATTGAGGAGGAGCTTCGCCACCTGCCGGGATGGTCCGACGAGGACAGGGCGTTGGCCGAGCTCGTCGCGCTGTTCACCGTCCCGCCCATGAATCCGGAAGCCACCGACATCTCCATGGACGCTGGCGAGTTCGCCGCCTGGGCGGGACCGATGGCGCAACGCTCCCCGTCGGGAGAGCTGATCGTGGATGACGAAACCTCGCCGGGTGCCCGCCTGCCGCGCATGTGGGGTGACACGTGGGCCGCCTACCAGATGCCGGCGCTGCCGCCTGCGGACAGACTCGCCGCAGCGTTCACCACCGCCGGTGTGCCGCCGACCGTTGTCGAGGCCGTCCGGGAAGCGACCAGGGCCGTCGACGACGCACTCGCCGCCGCGGTCCGGGTCGCCGAGCCGGAGGACGCCGACGCCCTCGCCGACGACCCGGAGGTGGTCGCGGAGGAAGAGGCGCTGTGGGACCACGTCGAGCGGTCAACGGAAATCCTGGCCGCACATGCCCGGACCCTGACCAACCACCTGCCCGCGATCCGCACGGCGGCTCAACACCGCGTCCGAACCTGACGGCCACCCGAACCAGGTAGCAGATCCGGGTGTAGGACACCGGCCCAGCGCGCCGTGCGCCCGAATCCGCTCGGACCTCAGACACACCCCGCAGTCTCCCCCGGCTCGGGAACAGCCCTAACTCCGTCACCGAATCGTCGGCGGTTTTCCGGATCCGCTCCTTGACCTAGGCTGCGGTCAACTCATCACTGCAGCTACCCGAGTCGCCGCTCGATCTTTGACTCTCCGGTGGACGCGACACCACGACGCCGTCATCCACTGCCTGGCCGTCAGAGGCCTTCGGGCCCGCTGCACGGGCTCCAGGCATGGCCCAGGTTTCGTGACCGGAGGCTCAGGGACGCGGCCTGCGATCCATCTGCTGCCTGACCTGCGCGCCCGGCCTGCCAGCCGCGAGGAGAAACGAGGCCGTGGCCTCGGCCGCCTCCCGCGCCGTCGTCGGCAGGACCGTGGTGTAAACGTCGGCGGTGAGGCGGATGTTCGCGTGCCCGAGCTGGTCCTGGACGGTCTTCAAATCCGCGCCCGCGGCATGCGCGAGCGTTGCGGCGCCGTGCCGCAGGTCATGCAGCCGGATCGGTGGAAGCCCTGCCCGGTCGACCAGGAACCGCAGACGCTGGGTGAGGTAACCGGGGTGCAGCGGCAGCCCGTCGGCACCGGTGAACACGTAGCCGCTCAGGTGGCACACCTTGCCCGCGCCGACACGGCTGGCGTGCCGTTCCCCCTGCCGGGCGTAGTGGCGCCTCAACACCTGCACGGTATGCGTGTCGAGAGCGACAGTGCGGCGACTGGCCGCGGACTTGGGCGGGCCCTCGTACACGTCGTACCCGGCCGTGGTCCGCTGCCGGACCACCGACAACTGCCCCTCGTGCAGGTCGACGTCGACCCACCGCAGCCCCGCCGCCTCGCCACGGCGCAGCCCACGCAGGGCGATCAGCCACCACAACGCGTACAGGGTGTCGTCGCGGACGTAGTCCAGGAAATCGGCGAGCTGCGCCGCCGTCCACACCGCCACCGCGGGGCGCGTGCCACTGACCCGCCATTCGGCGACCCTGGCCTCGGTCCACACCAGTGCCTGCGGCCGCTCCCTAGCGGGCAGTTCCACCCGGCAGGCCGGGTTGTCGACGATCAGCCCGTGGCGGACCGCGGCGTTCAGGGCCACCCGCAGAGTGCTGTGGATGTGCTGCAACGTGCACGCCGTCTGCGGCTGACCGACCCGGTTACGGGTAACGGCGATCCGCGCGAACGCCGCGTTGAGCTGCCGCGAGTTCAGGTCACCGAGCACCAGATGCCCGATGTGGGGGATCAGGAAGTTCTCGACATCGCGCGTGTAGTGCATCTTCGTCGTGGGCCGGATCCGTTTCCGGGCCGACAGCCAGTACCGCATCCACCGGGCGACCGTCCACGCCCGGCCTGCCTGTTCCTCCCGAGACAATGCCAGCAGGTCATCGCGCGCCTGACGGGCCGCCTCCTCGGACGGGAAACCACCCCGCCGGACGCGTTCGACCCGCCCCAACAGGTCTCTGGTCGAACAGTGGAAGTACCAACTCCCGTGCTCGCGCTCCGGCAGCCTCGAACACGCCCTACCCAGAGGACGCCCGGTTGCCGAACTCAGGCAACCACACCGCTTCACGACCACACCCCGACTCTTCATTCTCCGTCTCCCCTCCAACTGCTGATAGGCACACCCTGCCGCCGCGACACCAACTGGACATCCGATCTGGGAAACATTGAAGGAATATGACGAAATACTCCGGTATCGAACTATGCCTCGTGCAATATCTGGTCGGGCTCAGAGGCCTTGCTAACCTCAATCCGTCAGAGAGCGTTGATCCCTGCTGATCGTTCCGGCTTGGCCGTTTTGTCCGCCTGTGGCGGG
>NZ_JBHMIM010000077.1:0-24815 GCF_048060115.1 Micromonospora sp. LOL_023 | reverse complement strand
GGGCGTTCGCCTACTCGGTCCAACACCAGGATCCAACGCCGCCCGACCGGCCGATGTTCCCCGCACCCGGCACCTCAACCATCCGCCGCCTCCCGAACACCCGACCAGCGCCGACCCCGACCTGCCGATTTGCCGATTTGCCGATCATGCTGCGGCAACCGGGCAAGGTCAACGCCGGTCCGGACCAACCCGGCGGACCGGTCAGTCCGCCAGGCTAAGTCAGCCGACCGCCCATCGCGATGTCCAGGGCCGCCGACCGGACATCGGGCACCGGATGGCACCTCAGTCGGTGCAGCAGCGACCGCCACGGCGGCGACCAGCCGTACCGGTCACCAGCCCGGACCAGCGCCACCGCGAACAGCCCGGCGGCCAGGTCACCCCGCTCGGCGATCGCCCCGACGGCGGCCGTCAGCACCGCCGGGTCCCAGCCGCCCTCGACTCGGCGTACCTGGTCGGTCAGCGTCTCGGCGAGCCGGCCGGCCAGCACCGGACGGTCGGCGACCAGGTCGGCGAGCGCGGCCAGTTCGGCCACGACCGGGGGCGCGGTGGGTGCGGCCAGCGGCACCAGGTGGGCGAGCAGCCGGGCCGCCTGCGGGGTCAGGTCGGCAAACCCGACCAGGGTACGCGCGGCGGCCCGCACCGCCGCCCGGTCGGTCTCCGGGTCGGCGTCGTGGCACCAGCGCACCGCCGCGTCAACGAGCCGGTCGAGGCGGCGCCGGGCCGGCCGGTCCCCCGCCGGGTCACCTGGCCGGTCGTCGGACCGGTCCAGCCGGGCCAGCGCGTCCACCGCGACCACCAGCGGCGACCGGTCGACGGCCGGCGGCGGCCCGTCAGCTGTCGCTGCCGCCGGTTCGTCGAGCAGCCGGGTCACCACCCGCATCGCCGACGCCCACCGGTACGGGTCGTCAAGGTCGGTCAGTGCGGCGACGGTCAACCCGGTCAACTCGGGTGCCCAGCGGGCCCAGGCCGGCAACGCCGCCCAGGCCAGCCGGGCCGCTTCCGGATCCGGGTTGCCGGTCGCGGCCACGACCAGGGCGGCGTACCGGGGACGGTCCGGCTCGGCGATGGTCGACGGCGGGGCGTCCAGCAGCGCCGTCACCTCGGCCCGCGACGGTGTCGGCGAGTCGGCCACGTCAGCGGTGCCGGCCGCACCGGTCAGGATCGCCCAGCTGGCCGGCACGTCGGGTCGCTGCCGGGCGGCGGCGACGGCGGCGGCCCGCACGTCGGGGTGCTGGTCCACCCGCCGGTACGCGGCGGTGACCACGTCGAACGCCTCCGGTGGGCCGAACCGGGCGAGCAGTCGCAGCGCCTGCTTGCGGCTGGTCACCTTGCCGCTGCCGAGGGCGACGTCGGTCAGCGTGGCGACCAGCGTCGAGGGCGCGACGAGCCGCGCGGTACGGCTGGCCGCGTAGACGGCGACCCGGGCCCGGTCGTCGTCGACGTGCCGCAGCAGCACCGGCAGCGCCTCGTCCGGGCGGTCGGTCCAGGCCAGCGCGGCCAGTGCCGCCTCGGCGAGGGTGACGTCCGCCGCGTCGAGGTACCGGGTGACGACCGCCCAGCCGGCACCGGGCACCGGGGCGGCGGCGCTGATCGCCCGTACCCGATGGTGTTTGGCCATGCGCCGGTCGGCGACGATCGACGCCAGCAGGTCGGCGTACGCCCGTTGGTGGCGCGGCAGCCACCGGTCGACCCGGTGCGCCGGGCCGGGCACCCAGCCGGCACCGGCGGAGAGGAACTTGCCGGCCCGCTTGCGGGCCGGAGTGGTGAACACCTCGTCGAGCAGGTCGGTACGGCGGGCACAGATCGTCTGCCACACCTCGGCGATTTCCACCGTGGACGCATCGACGGCGAGCACCTCGCCGACCCGGTCGGCCCGGGTCGCCGGGTCGGCCAGCCACAACGTCACCGCCCGGCGGAACACCGACGACACCACGCCGGGGCGGATCGCCTGGCGCAGCAGCCGCTGCAGGTGCGGCAGCCGCCAGGCCCGCCGGCCCAGCGACCAGGCGACGACGAACAGCGGCTCGAACCGGTCCCGGGCCGCCGCGCCCTCGATCCACGGTGCGATCCGGGTGAACAGGTCGTGCTCCTGGCCCCGGCGCAGCACCTGGTCGAGCCGGCCGAGGAACGTCACCTGCCGGCCGTCGTACAGGCTGTCGAAGGTCTGCAGCGCCCAGCCGACCAGCGCCGGGTCGGCCACGTGCCGGCGCAGCACCTGCCCGGCCAGCCCGCCGATCGCGGTCAGACTGGCCGACGAGGTGTCCCGGGCGGCCACCGCCTGAGTGACGACGTCGGTCAGCGCCGGCACCGTCGCCGGCGTGAGCAGGCCGACGACCTGCGACAGCGCGGTGAACGCGCGGGCCCGTACCGGGTCCTGGTCGTTGCGCAGCCGGCGCAGCTGCTCGACGGCGGCGACGACGGCCGCCGGATCACCGCTGCGCCCGGCGGCGGCCAGCAGCAGCGCGTAGCCGGTGCCCCGGGCGGTCGCATCCGGCCGCCGAGCCGCCGCGACCAGCGCCGACTCCGCCTCGGCCCAGGGCAGGAACGCGGTGTACGTCAGCGTCGACTCCTCGCTGGCCCGGACCCGGTCGAGGCCGAGCACCCGGCGGGCCTCCCGGTGCTGCCAGCGGTGCGGCAGCACGGTCAGCAGTTGCTCCGACAGCAGCAGGTCGGCGGTGTCCACATCGGCCGTCACCGCGTCGTACAGCTCGCCGCGGCGAGCCGGTGCCAGCGCGGCGAGCAGCCGGGCGAAGGCGTGGTCGGTGCCGCGCAGCCGTACCCCGAGCGGCGTCAGGTCGGCCAGGTCGGCGTCGCGCAGCCGGTCCAGCAGCCCGGACGGCAGCTGCTGGCGGCGCAGCCAGCCGGCCCGCGCCGGGGCGGTGAGCAGCCGTAGGGTCCGCGTCGGACCGGCACCGGCCAGCACACCGTACGCGGTCGTCGCGCCGGGCAGGCTGGTGGTCGGGGCGTACCGCTCCAGCAGGTCGAACACCCGCGTCGGATGCCGCTGCGCGGTGTGCAGCACCGCACGGCCCCACTCGGACCACCAGTCCTCGCGGGCGACGCCGGACCGGCCAGCGAGCTGCGTGTCGGCGAAATCGAGCAGCACTGTGGGGTGCCGACGTGCGAACGCGGTGCCGCCGGCGACGGCGTACGACAGCTGCGGCAGCAGCCGGGCGACGGTGTCCGGGCCGCAGGCGGGCAGCAGGACCGCCGCTTCGCCGTCACCGAACCGGGCGCGGACCGGGTCGATCAGCGCGTCGGCCAGGTCGGCGCGGCGGGCGGCCCGCAACGTCCGGTACGCGGTGCGCCGCAGGTCGGCTGGGGCGTCGTGCAGCAGCGCCGCCACCTCGTCGGCGTCCGCCCAGCCGCAGCGCAGGTACGCGGTGACCGCGACCGCCCGCAACCGCCGGTCCGGGTCGGCGAACCCGGCGCACACCGTCGCCTGGTCGCCGACGATCACCGCCATGGTGAGGCCGAGGAACCGCTGGTGGGAGTCGCCGGCCGCCAGCTCGGCCAGTACGGCGGGCAGGTGCCCGGCGGCGGCCAGTGTGCGGGCGTGCCCGGCCAGGGCGGACATCCGGGCCTGGTGGGTCAGCGGGTCGAGGGCGGCGAGCAGTTCGGCGGTGTAGTGCGGCACCGGATGATCGTCTCAACCGCCGGCAACCGGATATCCGCTCTCGCCCACTGCCGCAGCCGTGATCCACTGCGGTTGTTCGGACAGTGGCGCGGTGTGTCGCGTCGATGAGCCGAAGTGGATCATGGTCGGCTATCCAGCCGGCTCGGCGACGGCCGCGCCGAGGACATGGATCCGCTGCCGGATCTCGGCAAGCGGCGCGGACAGGTCGACCGGGTGCACCTCGACCCGGATCCCGGCACCGGTCACCTGGTAGCTGCCGGACGTCGGACCACCGGCGGCGTACACCAGGTGGCCCCGGGTCAGCCCGTACGTCGTGCAGTACGCCAGCATCTGGTAGACGTCACTGTTCGGCGGGCGACCCGGCCCGGCCGCCTCGGTGAGCAGGTCCAGCGGGGAGCCGTCGGCGGCGCGTAGTTCGTGGTAGCGCTGGGCGACGTAGGCGCGGACGGCGAAGCCGCTACTGTCGTCGCCGCGCATCAACGCGGCGGCCATCACGGCCCGCATCCGGTCGGCGTTCGGCGCGACGTACGCCCGCCCGAAGTGATCAGCCTCCGCGTCCACGACCCGCCGCTGCTCAGCCGTCAGACTGAGCTGGCCCGCGTCGACGAGAGCCCGCAGCAGATCGTGGTAACGCCACCGACGCAGCAACGGCACCACCGGGTCGATCGGCAACCCGGCCGTCGGGTCGTAGACGGCGTGCCCGGGCGCCACGGTCGGCTCGATCCGGATCAACGACCACCGCAGCCCGGACGTGATCACCGCGTCGAGCGCGCCGAGGACGGTCTGGGTGGAGCCGCTGCCCCAGACAACGCACGCCCGATCGGTACCCGGGTCGGCGTGCAGGGCGGCGAGTGCGGCGGCCAGCGGCGCGGTGTCGCCGGCGGTCCGCGCCGGGGTGCGTAGCCGCAGGATCCGCCGGGTCTGGTCATTGTGGTCGGGTCGCTCGTCGAGCAGCCGCAGCAGGTCGGTGGCGCTGGCGCTGTCGGGTGGGGGCACGCCGAGGTCGGCGTGCCCGACGGCGTGCAGCATAAGGAAACGCGAGGGGACACGGCCCGTCCAATCCAGGGTGGTCGTGGGGATGGCGCCGAGCCGTTCAACGCTACTCAGTGGATCTGTCACGAAACCGGCGTGTCGGGTATCCGATGCAGCCTTGCTCCGGCGACGACTTCCACAGTGGCGCGGTCCGCGTCGAGGATGGCGTCGTGACGGACGAGCGGTGGGACGGGCCACGGTTGACGGTGTTCGGCTCGGCCACCGGTGGCAGCCGGGCGGGTCGGGCCGGCGGCGGGTCGGGCGGTGACCGGGGCGGCTGGGCGGGCGGGCTGCGGGCGGCGTTGTCGGACGGCACAGCGGCGGTGGCGGTCGGCGGCGCGCTGGCCGGTGGGTTCGGTGTCGAGGCGGCCAAGTCGGTGATGGTCGGTGAGGCGGCCGGCCGGTGGTGGTTCGTGGTGGGTTGCCTGGCCGGGGTGGCGCTGCTGGTGGCCGGGTTCGGGCTGCGGGAGCGGACGCACCGGCAGGTGCAGGTGGGGATCGTGGTGACCGCGCGCGACGTCGGGCGCGGGCTGGCCAGGGCCCGGCAGTACGAGCAGCAGGCCGAGGAGTTCAGCCGGTCGACGTGTGCGGTGACGGTGGCGACGGCGGTCACCTTGTCCGGCGATCCGGTGGTGGACAAGTCTCGGGTCGAGGAGTTGGCGGATGAGACGTTCAACGCGTTGATGCTGGCGCAGCGGCTGACGCCGGAGGCGACCCGGGTCAATCTGATCCCGACGATGCCGCTGCATCTGGCGTTCTGGTTCGGGGCCCGGCTGGGTCACACCCATTCGCGCGAGGTGCGGGTCCACGCCGTCCGCCAGGCCGACGGGTCTCCCCCGTATTTCGCGGCGACGGCGTTGCGGGCCACCGAGTCGGCGGCGGCACCGCTGTCGGCGAGCTTGGAGACCGTCGAGGGCGGGGATCCGTCGAGGGCGGCGCTCGCGTTGGATCTGCAAGGCTTCGGGCGCCAGTTCGCCGATCCGGTACGGGAGACCTGCCGGCTGCACGGCATCGGTCACCTGCTGGTGCTGCGCAGCGCGGGTTCGTTGCTGACCGAGGACGCGGCCACCTATACGGGGGTGGTGGAGCAAGCCCGCCGGGAGTGGCTGGCCGCCGCGTTGCCGAGTGCCGCCCGCACCGGCCGGTACGCGGTGTTCCTCAGCGGCTCGGTGGCGATCTCGCTGGCGTTGGGTGCCCGCCTGGCGGCACCTGATCCGGGGCGGTGGACGGTCTTTTCGTTCGACCGGGACACCCACTCGTACCAACCGTTTCCCTTGCCGGGGCCGACCCGGAAACCCCGGGGAAGGTTGGCAGAAAGATCCCAAAGCACACCGGAGCTGCGAAGGCTTGCCCCACGGAGATCATCTGAGACTCCCCCAAGATCATAATGATCATGAGGTGGCCCCCGAGGCACCATGTTTGCCCAGCCCAGACCGCCCGACACTTCGGACACGGTCCCCGGGCACACGAAAACCGCGCCGGGTTGAAACCTACTCTCCGCGACAACAACTCCCGTTTCGACCGAAAGCACCCGAGCAAACAAGACCGAGATAGCTAGCGGCAACACATCACCGCCCCGTCGACGCCTCAGCTGGCTTGGAATGTTCGCGAGATGACGTTGACGCACGCTAAAACGCGAGAATTACGTGCGTCAGCGTCACCTCACGAGTGCGGCCAGGGCCGCTCCGGCGTTCACCCGCCGACCCACCCGGTCGACAGCCTCTCGCGGCTTCACTTCAGAAGCTTGACCCGGAACGAGACACGCAGCTGTCGTCGCCCGACCGCGTGGACCTGAGCCAGCCTGTGGCTGGAAAGCTGATCATGCTCCCGATTCTCCTCACCGACCCGCCCCCGCCACACCCCGGAGCAGCATCACGCTCTCCTCAGCCGACAACGCCGACTCCCACACCCGACCGATCAGGTCCGCATAGGGCGCCACCTCATCCGGCTCGGTATAGACACCCCGGCACCGCAAACGACTGGTACTCACGGATGCTCACCGCACCACGCCTCAGGTTCGCGTAGACCGCCTGACGCCGACCCCTCCCCGACCCGTAGGACTCCCACCAACCACGCTCGGCGGCGTCGTTCGCCATCCGCACCAGCTCGTGCCACCGGTGGTCAGGAAGATGGTGACGCCGTCGGCGACCAGGTCGAGCCGTCGCCGCATGCCGCCGGAGTAGGTCGACACCGGTTTGCCGGCCGCCTCGGTCAGGTCGAACTGGTCGAGCAGTCCGGCGACGCGCCGCCGCCGGTCGGCCCGGCCGAGGTGATGCAGGTCGGCCATCAGCCGCAGGTTCTCCGCGCCGGTGAGCAGGTTGTCCACCGCCGAGAACTGGCCGGTGACGCCGATCGTGGCGCGTACCGCGTCGGGGTCGCGGGTGAGGTCGTGCCCGGCGACCCGGACGTCCCCGGCGTCCGGGCTGATCAGCGTGGACAGGATCTTGACCGTGGTGGTCTTCCCGGCGCCGTTCGCGCCGAGCAGCGAGAAGACCGTTCCGGATGGTACGTGCAGGTCGATGCCGTCGAGCACGACGTGATCGCCGTACGCCTTGCGGAGCCCGGTGGCGGCGATCGCCGGCCGGGGCTGCGTGGAGGCCATGGTCTCCCTCTCTTCGAGCAAGGAGTGGGTCAGGATCGGCGGATGGTGATGTCGCCGTAGGAGACGCGGCCGCGTACCTCGACGGTCTCGTCGGCCTCGTCGGGCCGGGTGGCGGTCTCCAGCAGGTTGTGGACCTTTCCGAAGTCGGTCTTCACTTCCAGCCAGGCGGCGGTGCCCTGGGCGATGCCGACGTCCAGGTTGCCCATGGCGGTGCCGAGCACGACCGAGCCGCGCGCCACCTCGCCGAGGCGGATGCTGCCGTTGGACGTCTTCGCGTCGACACCGGCGCCGGCCCGTTCGACGCGGATGTCACCGTTGGCCGTGCGCACCCGTACGTCGCCGGTGACCGCGTCGATCGTGGTTTCGCCGTTGGAGTTCTTGACCACGGCGGTGCCGTCGATCTCGCCGATCTGGATCTTGCCGGAACCGGTGGCGATCCGGGCGTCGCCGGTGACGCCGTCGACGGTGACGTGGCCGGCTGCGGTGTCCACCCGCAGCGGGCCGGTCAGCTCCAGCCAGGCGTTTCCGGCGGCGGTCTTGACCCGGCACTGCCCGAGCCGGCCGGTGCAGCGGACGTCGCCCAGCTGCAGTTCGGCGGAGACCTGGGAGCCGCTGGGCAGTTCGATGGACACCTCAACGGACCTGCTCCGGCGGGAGAAGTCGAAGGCAGGTGACTTCGGGCCGGTGATCCGCAGGGTGCCGTTGGCGTAGTCGACGCGTACCCGCTCGGCGGCGGCCACGTCGGAGTCGTCGGCTGCGTCGCTGGGGTGGACCTCGACGACGGTGTCGGTGCGCTCGCTCGCGGCGATCCGTACGTTGCCGCTGCCGAGTTCGAGGGTCACGGAGATCGGTTCGGGTGTGTCGAAAGTAGGCATGGTTGTCCCCGATCATGGGTTGATGGGCCGTCCCCGCAGGTCGGGGCCGTGAGGTGTGGAAGGTGGACGGTGGACCGGGAGGAGGGCTAGCGCACCCAGCCGGTGAAGGTCTGCGTGCTCCGTTTTCCGGTGCCGCGTTCGTCGCGACGCCGGTCCCGGCCACCCTGCTGCACGGTGGTGGCCGCAGCTCGGACCAGCCAGGCGTTGACCGAGCGGCCCTCCTTGGCCGCGGCCTCCTCGATGGCGGCCTTGAGCTGCTCGGGCAGGCGTACGTTGATCCGCGCGACCGGGCCGTCCTCGGCGGCCAGCAGGTCGCTGTCCGGTGCGTCGTCGGCTGTCGCCGCGGTGCCACCAGCGGTGGGTCCAGCTGGTTCGGTAGGTGGCGCGGTGACGACGAAGTGCGGGTCGCGGCCGCGTAGTCGCAGTTCCACCGAGCCGGGTGCCAGGTCGCGGGTGATGTCGTCGGCGGCGGCCGACAGCGCGTCCAGCAGGGTCATCCGGATCGCCGACTCGAGCGGCCCGGTCAGGCGCTCGACCAGTGCCCGCGCTTCGTCTCCGCCGGTTTCGGCGAGGGTGGCGAACTCCCGTCCGAGGTTGCTCACGTACGACGTCAAATCCATGGTGCCATCATGGCGCAACCCTGACGCGTACGCAAGCCAACATGGCAGCAAAGTGATGCCATGTTGGCACAACCCCGCCAACCACCTTCCATGACGACCTTGATCCGTCGTAACCTATCGATGGAAGCGCTCCCACGGCCGTCTCTGCGAACTCGGGAACCGCAGGACAGCAGGACAGACAGCACACCCACGACAGGAGAAACACCTACATGTCGTCGATACGGACACGGTGGGCCGCCACAGCGGCGGCCGGCCTGCTACTCGGGGCGGCCGCCGCCGTCCCGACCACCCCCGCCACGGCAGCCGCCGCCCCACCGGCTGCCTCCACCGGCACGTCAGCCACCGGCACGTCAGCCACCGGCACGTCAGCCACCGGCACGTCAGCCACCGGCACGTCAGTCACCGCATCAACCGCAGCCGCTCAGGCCGTACCGGAGAATGACTGGCTGCACACCGACGGGAACACGATCGTCGACGAGGCCGGCAACCAGGTGTGGCTCACCGGGGCCAACTGGTTCGGCTACAACGCCACCGAGCGGGTCTTCCACGGCCTGTGGTCGGGCAACATCGAGACGATCACCCGCTCGATGGCGCAGCGCGGCATCAACATCGTCCGGGTGCCGGTCTCGACCCAGCTGCTGCTGGAGTGGAAAGCCGGCCAGCCGGTAGCCCGACCCAACGTGAACACATTCGTCAACCCGGAGCTGAACGGGCTGAACAACCTGCAGATCTTCGACTACTGGCTCGGATTGTGCGAGAAGTACGGGCTGAAGGTCATGCTGGACGTGCACAGCGCCGAGGCCGACAACTCCGGGCACACGTACCCGATGTGGTTCAAGGGCACCATCACCCCGGAGCTGTTCTACCAGGGCTGGGAGTGGATCACCCAGCGCTACCGCGACAACGACACCATCGTCGCGATGGACATCGAGAACGAGCCGCACGGCACGCCGAACGACCCACAGCGAGCCAAGTGGGATGCGTCGACCGACCAGGACAATTTCAAGTACGCCTGCGAGACGGCCGGCCGGCGGATCCTGGCGATCAACCCGAACCTGCTGATCCTCTGTGAAGGTATCGAGGTCTACCCGCGTCCGCACGCGAACTGGGACTCGCCCAACCTCAACCCGGACCGCAGCCCGAACTACTTCTACAACTGGTGGGGCGGCAACCTGCGCGGCGTCGCCGAGCACCCGGTCAACCTGGGCTCCCATCAGGACCAGTTGGTCTACTCCCCGCACGACTACGGCCCGCTGGTGTACGAACAGCCGTGGTTCCAGGGTGACTTCGACAAGGATTCGCTGATCAACGACGTGTGGCGGCCGAACTGGCTCTACATCCACGAGGACGACACCGCGCCGCTGCTGATCGGCGAGTGGGGCGGGCGCTACGGGCAGGACGCCCGGCAGGACAAGTGGCTGCACGCGATCCGCGACATGATGGTCGACTACGGCATCCACCACACCTTCTGGTGCCTCAACCCCAACTCGGGCGACACCGGCGGCCTGCTGCTCGACGACTGGACCAGCTGGGACGAGGTCAAGTACAACGAGGTGCTCAAGCCGGCGCTGTGGCAGCACGACGGCAAGTTCGTCGGTCTGGACCACCAGGTCCGCCTGGGCGGAGTCGGCTCGACCACCGGCATGAACCTCGCCGAACGCTACGGCGACGGCGGCGGGGACGACGACGTGACTGCGCCGACCGCCCCCGGTCAGCCGGCGGCCAGCGACGTCACCGCCGACTCGGTGACGTTGACCTGGGCGGCGGCGACCGACAATGTGGGTGTCACCTCGTACCAGGTGCTGCGGTCGACCGGCGGCGCTCCGGCCACCGTGGTCGCCACGGTCTCCGGAACCACGTACACCATGTCCGGCCTGACTCCTGAGACCAGCTACACCTTCACGGTCCGGGCCCGCGACGCCGCCGGCAACGTCTCGCCGGCCTCACCGGCGCGCACGGTCACCACCGCATCCGACGGCGGTGGCCCCGACGACGGCTGCTCCGCGACGTACACGGTGACCAGCAGCTGGCAGGGCGGCTTCCAGGGCGGCATCGAGGTGCGCAACACCGGCACCTCGGCGATCTCCGGCTGGACGCTCACCTGGACCAACCCGAGCGGTACGTCGATCGGGTCGCTGTGGAACGGCCGGTTGACCACGTCCGGCGGAGTCAACACGGTACGCAACGAGCCGTACAACGGGGCTCTGGCACCGGACGCCGCTACCACGGTCGGGTTCGTCGGTTCCGGGCCCGGCACGACGCCCACCGACCTGACCTGCACAGCGTCCTGACGGACCTGACATGTTCCGCTGGGTGGGCCCGCTCGGGCCCACCCAGCGACCGTCGGGCGGTAGATCGGCGGCGCCGGCCAGAGCTACCCGAGATTCAGGCTTGACTTATATAAGCCACTCCTTTCATACTGCCGGGGTGCACGCGTTCGACGTACTCGGCGATCCCGTCCGACGGCGGATCCTGGAGCTGCTCGCCGACGGGGAACAACCCGCCGGCGCGGTGTCCGAGGTCATCCAGCGCGAGTTCGGGATCTCCCAGCCGGCGGTGTCGCAGCACCTACGGGTGCTTCGGGACAGCGGCTTCGCGACCATGCGGCCCACTGGGACCCGCCGGTTGTACGCGGTCAACGACGCCCCGCTACGGGAAATCGACGCGTGGCTCGATACGTTCCGCCGGTTCTGGACGCCGCCGCTGGCGGCCCTGGCCACCGAACTCGCCCGAGGACGCCGCGAACGCCGGCTGGCACAGACCGACGACACCGAAGACGACGATCGGAAAGCCGAACGATGATCGATATCAAACAGCAGATCAACGACGTACGACGCGCGGTCGGCAGCCGGGTGCTGGAAGCGGGCGAGGCCCGGGTGGTCACCGTCAGCCAGACCTACCGGGGTGACCTGGCCGACGTCTGGGACGCCTGCACCAACGCGGAACGGATCCCGCGATGGTTCCTGCCGATCTCCGGTGAGCTGCGACTCGGTGGTCACTACCAGCTCGAAGGCAACGCCAGCGGCACGGTCGAACGCTGCGACCCGCCGCACGGCTTCGCCGCCACCTGGGAGTTCGGCGGCCAGGTCAGTTGGATCGAGGTACACCTGACCGAGCAGCCGGCCGGCCAGGTGGAACTGACCCTGGAGCACGTCGCCCACATCGACGACGAGCTGTGGGCACAGTTCGGGCCGGGTGCGGCCGGCATGGGCTGGGACGGTGCTCTGCTGGGCCTGGCGATCCACCTGTCCGGCGCCCCGCCACTCACCCCGGCGGAGGCCGTCGCCTGGATGGGCTCCGACGAGGGCCGCCAGTTCAACACCCTCAGCAGCGAGCAGTGGTACGGGGCCAGCGTCGCTGCCGGCACCCCGGCCGCCGAGGCACGGGCCGCCGCAGACCGGTGCCTCGCCGCGTACACCGGCGTGGAACCACCGCCGGCGGACGGCCCTCGCCCCGACCCGGTGTGACCGACGGTCGCGAGGCAAGGAGCAGGGCCACGGCACCTGCGCCGGCGGGGGCCGTGGATCCCCGGCCCGCTGGCGGCGGTCTGATTGAGTGGGTGCACCCACCGACCACACCAGACCGAGAGGGTACGCCGGCCCGATGCCCACCCAGATCGTCGTCTCCCTGGTGCCGACCGCCGCCACGGCGGTCCCACCGCCGCACACCGGCCCGGCCGTCTACGCCGCGTTCCTCAAAGCGGTCCGTGCTGTCGACCCGGAGCTGTCCGCGATGTTGCACGACAGTGCCCGGTACAAGCCGTTCACCCTCAGCCCGGTCCTCGACGAGCAGGGCCGGACACTGTCGGAACCGGGGCAGCCGGCCCGGATCGTTGTCGGCCTGCTGATCGACGCGTACGCCGCCCCGGTGCTCGCCGCGCTGCACCACGCCGCCGGGCACCAGATCGCGCAGACCCGCTACCGCACCGTCGATGTCGCCGTGCGCGCCGTGTCGTACGGCGAGCTGGCCACCGGTGCCGACCCGACGGCCATCACCTGGGCGTACGACCTGGTGACGCCGGTCGGGTTCGCCACTGGGCGCGGCGACGGTGCCCGCCGCCAGCGCCCCTGGCCGGACGCGGAGCGGGTGTTCGGCAACCTGACCCGCCGCTGGGACGCATTCGCCGGTGAGGTGGCGCTGCCGTCGTCGGCGGGACCGGCGGTCGTCGAGCATCTGGAGGTCGTTGACGCCCAGCTGCGGATGGCAGTCCATCTTGTGGAGCCGGGGCAGCGCAACCCGGAGCACCGGTTCCGCCGGGGCACCGTCGGCTCGGTGACGTACCAGTTGGCGGAGGCGGCGGGGGTGCCCGGTGACGCGCGGCGGGCGGTGGACGCGCTGGCGGCGTTCGCCACCTACGCCGGTTTCGGTGACCGGACCGCGATGGGCATGGGCCACGTCCGACGCAGACACAATCCGCCACCGCAGCAGTGATCCACGTCGGTGCCGCGGACTGCCGACGGCGTCGTGTTGCCGAACCGCAGTGGGTCAAGGGTCGAAAACGGCGTTGGCCGGGGTCTCCCGCGTACGCGGGAGACCCCGGCCAACCTGGTCATGGCAAGGTTGAGATGTCAGTGCGAATAGCCGCGCGAGGCGATCCAGTGCGCCAGGGTCTCGGTGGTCACCCAGTAGTGTTCGGCACCCAGGAACGCCGGGTCGGCGATCTTGACTGCTTCGCCGCCCTCGCCGTAGCCGACGACAGTCACGTAGTGCCCGCCCGGGTACGAATGGGTCCGGCCGTCGACGTCGTTCGCCGTACCGATGACGTTGGTGACGACGGCCCGGCCGTCGTCCACGGCCGCGCGCACGTCGGCTCGCAGCTGGTCGATCTGTGCCTGGTCGGCCTTGGACCCTTCGATCACGGTCGTGCGGTACTCGGCGTCGCCGGAAATCTCTCTGAGCACCCGGGTGGTGTCCTCGGCCGAGTCGGTGCCGGCCTCGGTGGTGCCGAGCTTCTCCGCCACCTCGTCCTGCGACAGCTCGTAGCCCAGTGCAGTTAGTGCGATCCGGGTCGCGGCCGGACCGCAGTAGTAGTAGTTCGGCTGTGCCTGGTACCCGATGTCGAGCAGTTGCCCGGCAGCGGTGTCGTCCGACGGGTCGGACTCGGCGGCGGCGAGCGCCAGCGGAACACCTGCCGGTGCGGTCAGCGCGGCGTCACCTGGGCCAAGGTCCACACCGCCGGCAGCCATGCCACCGGCGACAAGCAGACCGGCGATGGACAAAGCGGGTTTACGGATGATCGCGGTCATGCAGGATTCTCCGTTCCGAGGGGTACGGGAATCCGGACGCCGCATTACGAACGGCGTCGGACCCCGTGAACGGGACAGATTTTTACTACGCGTATGACAGCTCGTCTCGGCCAACGAACCTCGACGGGCTGAGCGCCGTGATTTCGCACATGTCCGGTTACAACCGCCGGAGGCCGGCCAGCATTCCGGGTCGGCGGCGGCATCGCCGGGACAATATCGGGACGGTCAATTGCGGGGAAGACTACCTCTGCCCGCGCCGCGCCGACCACTTCCACACAGATGTGGCTCGCGTGAATCAGGTGACACGGAGAGCCACCTGCGCCGTATGTACATCCCGCAGACCGTCAACTCCGCAGCGCCGCCGCCGGCATCGGCGCGGCCGGCGTCATCCGGCCGGAATCGATGCCACGCAGTCGCATCGCGGGCTTCTCGACCAGATGCCACGACGGTACGGCGAACAGCAGCGTGCCCAGCACCGACAACGCCAGATATACCGGCATTCCGTACTCGGCCACCCCGACCAGGGCCAGCACCTGCTGGACCGGAAACGCGTAGATGTAGACACCGTACGAGTAGTCACGTTCCCGGCCGATACGCGACAGCCAGCCCGGCAGCGCCACCCCCAGGTAGATGAGCAGGTACGCGTACGCGGGCAGTCCCACGACGATGAACCCGCCCATCAGTAGGCTCGACACGAGCAGGGTCGCCGCCAGCACCGCCAGCCGGCCGTCCATCGGAATCCGGTGCATGTAGCGACGGGCTGCTGCGCCCAGGACGAACAGGAACGTCAGGTACAGCAGCCATTCGGAGGAGAACGATCCGATCAGCGGGAACGGCCCGACGGCCCCGACGGCAACCGGCCGCACCGCCCAACCCGGAGCGGTCACCAGGTCGCGAACGATCAGTAGGTAACCGATCAGGAGAATGACGAGCAGCGCGCGGGGCGCCCGGCGGACCACGGCGGTCGCGCTGAGGATGCCGATCAACACGTAGCACACCAGCTCGTAGCGCAGACTCCACAACGATCCGTCGAACGCGCTGGGCCCACCCATCAGCTGACCGAACGGTGTCGACGACAGCAGTCCCGCAATCGGATACTGCTCCATGGACGCGAACCAGTTGGTAGTCAGGTAGGCGAATGGGCCTTCGGGGTGGGTCCAGAATCCACGTAGGGTACGGTTCTCGTACAGCGCGACCAGGGGGGCGACGACGAACGCGGTCACCAGTAGGCACACCCACAGGCCAGGAAAGATCCGTAGCGCCCGGTGCCAGGAGAAGCGCACCACGGAGTGGGTGAGCGCGCTGCCCGTCACCAGGAACCCGGAGATCACGAAGAACCCCTGCACGGACAGCGAGCCGAGTTCGCTCTGTCCGGCGGAGGCGGCCCAGCCGAGGCTCGGCTGGGCGTAGCCCAACGGCCACGCGTGGGCGACGAGAACCCCGACGGCCAACAGCAACCGAATCAGCCCGAACGAGTTTCGGGCCGGATCGTATCGGTCGGCCAGGCGAGACACACCACGGCGTGTTGACACCTGCTCGCGCAACAACAACTTCCCCTCACCTTTGTGGCCGGCAACCGCCCTCCGAGGCAGAACTGTACTGTCCAGCACCGATCGGCATACCGCGATTCACACAAAAAGGAGGAACGTTCGCGACCCTGTCAGGTGGGCGCAGCGCCGTTGTCCACAAACCGAAAATATGTCGTCAACGGCACGCCGTCCGGTTCTTCGAGAATCAGCCCGTGCACGTTCGAGTACTGCAGATAGGCACCGGCGTTGCCGATCGCGTACTGCGACCCGCCGGCTGAGGTGTCGCCCACCAGGATGGTGAACTGCTGGCGTGGCTCGGTGGGCGAGCACACCGCTGCAACCACCGTCAGCGGATCACCGCCCGGTGACTGGGCCTGCCAGCAGGCGTCGGAGCCGTCGGAGTTGGCCTGCGCCGCCCGTACCCGGTAGGTGTCCGGCCCCTGCGGCTCGATCACGAACAGCCGGCGGCCTTCATCACCGTCGACCTCTCCGAGCGGTCCTTCGTCGAGCAGCGACACTCCCGACTCGAAGGCGTCAACCCGGACGATCGCGACTTGGCGGTCGCCCGCCAGCAGTGGATCGTCGCCGGGCAGCGCACCGGGCGGTGGCGCAACCGACGGACTGACGGTCGTAGCGCTGCTCGGTGCGGCCGTCGGGGTGCCGGTCAACGAGCTCGCAGTGGAACCTGCGGGGCCGACCGGCGGTGGCTGCACCGTCAGGCTGGCCTGACTCGCGACAACCCCCACCCCGATGGCACCGATCGCTATCACCCCCAACCCGGCGGCTATGACGTGCCGCCGGCGACGCAACGCGTCGCCTCGGCGGCGGATGTCGGCCACTGGCCCGAGCCGGCCGGGCTGTTCGGCGTAGTCGGCCATCTCCTGCAGCGCCTCGTTGAACTCGTGCTCAGACCGCATAGTTGTGCCCCCCGCCACCGGTGGTGGTCTGCTGCTCGCCGTCGCCCGGGTCGGACAGGTACCCGGCCAGGGCCTTGCGGCCGCGGGCGAGCCACGTCTTGATCGTGTTGATGCTGGTGCCGGTCTCGGCGGCGACCTCGGCCACGCTGAGCCCGACCAAGTGGTGCAGCACGATCGCCCGGCGCTGGTCGACGCCGATCCGGCGCAACGCGGCGACGATCGCGACGTGGTCGGCCGACACCTCGTCGACCTCGTGGCCGCTGGTGTCACGGCGGTGGGCGCGCAGCCGGTTCACCGCCTTACGCCAGGAACTCACCGCGATCCGGTACGCGACTGTGCGTACCCAGGCTTCGGGGCTGTCACAGTCGCGCACGGACCGCCACCGGTCCCACGCGCGGGCGTACGCCTCCGCGACCGCGTCCTCGGCGTCGGCCCGGTTGCCGAGCACCACGGACAGGTGTCCGAGCACCCGTTGGGCGGACCCGGCGTAGAAGGCGTCGAACTCGTCGGTATCACGCATCCGTCGTGCTCCACCCGTCACCTGATCGTTCTCCACCGGTCACCGGGTCGGTGCCGGCCCGTTGTCGTTGAACCGGAAACCGTCCGGGGTCGGCGAACCGTCGCCCTGCTCCTCCAGGATCAATCCGGAGCGGGCCGAGTGGCGCAGATACGCCGAACTGTTACTGATCATGAAGGTGTTCTCGAGGCCGGTATCGGCCGCGACGATCTCGAACCGCTGCCGGGGGTCACCGGCGTCGCAGGCCGCACCCTCGACCGACAACGATTCCCCGTTGCCCGGGTTGTGCACCCGCCAGCAGACCGGCTCGCCGGCACCGGCGGCACCGCCGACCCCCTGGTACGACTCGATCAGAAACAGCCGCCCGTCCAGCGGGACCGCGACGAGCAGCTGCCGGCCCTCGTCGCCGTCGACCTCAGCCAACCGCCCGTCGTCGGTGATCGACAGCCCGGACTCGAACGCCCCGGCCCGCACGATGGTCACCTGCCGGATGCCGGACAGCACCTGCGGCAGGCCACCCGTCGGTGCCGTCGGCTCCGGCGGCGGTGCCAGGCTGGTAGTCGGGGTTCCGGTCACCGTCGTCGGGTCCGGGTCGGACGTCGGCGCCCCGTCACCGGTCGGTGCGGTCGTGCCGCACGCCGCCACCGCGCCGGCCAGCACGGCGATTCCCAGACCCGTGATCCATCGGCTCGTCACCACGTCCTCACCCTCATCCGACTGTCGGTGACCCGGCGGCGACGGCTACCCGCCCGCCGCCGGGATCCCGGTCGATGTTCCCAGTTCGACCGACATACCCCAGACGTGCGGCGGAGGCGCGCGGTTTCAGCCGTGCCGGGAAACTTCCCGGCAGGCGCGGTCGGCCAGGCGGGTCGTCTCCGGCAGCCGGTAGTGCGGCGTCAGACGCAGGGTGATCTCGGTCGCCTGGGCGATGTCGATGAGATGCCCGGCCGACACGTACACCGGCTTGACGCCGGTGCGGGTGCGCAGCGCCCGGCCGACCACCTCACCGTCGTCGACCAGGTCGGCCCAGCCGCCGCGCTCGGGCGGCACCTCTCCGTGGGTGCTGACGAACGCCGTCTTGGCCACGCCGAACGCCGGGATGCCGGTGACCACGCCCAGGTGGCTGGCCAGCCCGCAGCGGCGCGGGTGCGCGACGCCGTACCCGTCGCAGACCAGCAGGTCCGGGCGGACGGTGAGCCGGTCGAGGACGGTGAGCAGGACCGGAACCTCGCGGAACGCGAGCAGGCCGGGAACGTACGGGAAGTCGCAGACGCCGGTCGCGGTCGCGCTGGCCACGACGGACAGGTTGTCCGCCAGGTCGAGCACGACGACGGCACCGGCGAGTCGGCCCGCCGCCGACGAGTCCGATTCGTACGCGACGTCGACACCGGCGACGAACCTCGGCGGATCGGCCATCGGCTGGTCGACCCGTACCCGGCGGGCCAGCTCGCGCTGGATCTCGACGGCCTCCCGCTCGGTACGCGGTGTCGCCGTGGTCATCGCGGCCCCGCCCCGTGCGTGGTCGGCGGAACCGGCAGCGGGTACGTCGGCGGGCGCGGCTGTTCGCCCAGGTCGATCCAGTACCGGCGGGTACGGCCGAGCTCGGTGTCGCGGACGTCCTCCAGCACCCCGCCGTTGCGTTCGATGACCCGCGCCGATGCCGGATTCGACTCGTCGCAGGTGACCATGACCCGGTCCAGGCCACGGGCGGCGGCCAACGGCAGCATCGCGCCGAGCGCCCAGGTCGCGATGCCACGGCCACGCACCGACGGCCGTACGCCGTAGCCGATGTGCCCGCCGGCGCGGCGCAGGAAGTCGTTGAGTCGGTGCCGCAGCGAGATCGCCCCGAGGTAGGCGTCCTGCTCGATGATCCACCGGTGGGTGGTGTGCACCCATCCTTCGTCGGCGGGCAACGACTCGTCACCCTGGCGGCGCAGCCGGTCGACCCAGGCAGCGAACCCGGCGGCGGTGTCGACGTCGTCGGCCGGCCGCAGCCCGCTGCCGTCCTGGTGGGTCCCGCGACCCCACTCGTCGCGGGCGTCGAGCCACGACGCGTACAGCTCGATGGTGGGTGCGATCAGCTCAGGCACGTCGGCAGACTACGCGGCATGGCAATCCGTATCCGTCCCGTCGATCGGCACGACACGGCCCGGCTCGTCGTCCTGCTGGATCAGCTCGGCTACCCCACCGATGACGCCGATGTCCACGAACGTCTGACCTACTGGCTGCACGACCAGGCCAGCGTGCTACTCGGCGCCGATGACGCCGGCGAGCTGATCGGAGTCGTCGCCCTGCATGTGTGTCCGATCTTGGAGAGGACCGGCAGGTTCGGCCGGGTCGTCGCCTTGGTCGTCGACGACCGATACCGGGGGCAGGGCGTCGGGCATTCGCTGCTGACCGAGGTCGAGCGTCGGGCCCGGGCCGCCGGTTGCATCATGATGGAGGTGACCAGCAGCGTTCGTCGGGACGCGGCGCACCGATTCTACGCGGGTCTTGGGTACGAGGACACGGTGGACAGGTCTCGACGATTCATCAAGCCCTTACCACCTGCCGGGGAGAGCCCGCGCAGGTAGCCCGTCCGGCGACCCGGAAACAGGTCCGGGCCGGAGGCGCCGAGCAGCAGGTACGCGGTCGTCGGCTCGCCCACCGCCTCTCCCCTGCCCTGTCGTTGTGCCACCTGACCAGCTTGACCGCAGGGCTCAGACCCTCGGCGGTGGCGGGGTGGTGGTCAGCTCGCCGCACTTGGGGCACCAGCGGCTCTTGACCCGGAACGAGAACAGCCCGGCCAGGTAGCCGAGCACCGCAGCGCTGGTCAACGCGCAGACATCCATAACCTGTTCCTTCTCTCCAGGGCGGGCAAGACATGACTTCGTCTCGGCGGCGACGGCTCAGGTCACCGGGCCGGGGGCGACGTCGGGCCGGCAGCCCGTCGCCGACGGTCGATCCAGGAGGCACGCAGCGACAGCCAGCTCGACGGGCCTCGGGCGTACACCTCGGTCAGCAGGGATGCGAAGACCTCGCGCCGCCGGTCGGCCGGCAGGCGCGGCCGGGCCAGCTGTGGTTGCCGGGCGGCGGCCCGGTCCCACATCAGGGTTTCGGCGTGCAGGGCGTCGATCTCGTTGCGGCACGCACCGGTGCACCGGTAGACGCGGGTGGCGGCACGGACGGCCGGGGTCATCGGGGTCCGGCAGTCCGCACAGTGGATCAGTGCGGCCAGTGGGTATCCGGCCGGGTCGGGGTAGTCGACCATCATCAGCCGCCGCCCGGTCAGCCACGGTGGGCGGCGAGGGTGCGGCCGAGTGCCGCGCGGGTCTGCCGGGCCAGGTCGACGACCGGCGGCCAGCCGTGGTCGACGAGGGTGCGCAGGTCGTCGTAGGCGTGCGGCGGCGCACCGTTGAGGATGTGCCGGTCGAGGCCGCAGGCCCAGGTCAACGCCGCCAGACCCTGATCGGTGACGTGGAGGCGGCGGCGGGCGCGCAGCGCAGTGGCCAACCGGACGGCGGGCCAGCCGGCGGTGTTCATGTCGGTGGGCACCCACCGTTCGCCGCGACCGACGAGGCGACGGCGGGTCACTTCCCGGCGTACGTGGCCGGCGCGGGCCAGTCGGGTGGCGACCTGCCGGACCGCGGTCTCGCTGAGCAGACCGACCCAGGTCTTCACCGGTTGCGGGGTCGACGCGGCGCTGATCTGGGCGAGGATGCCGTGCACCAGGTCGTCGGGCGGGGCGACGGTCGCGCCGACGACGACCAGGCCGCGGCGCAGGGCGATCCGCTGCGGGTAGAGCAGTTCGGCCAGCAGCGCGGCGGCCAGGCCGTGACTGAGCGCGCGGGGGTGCAGCAACGGTCGGCCGTGCAGCCGGTGGTGGGCCATCCGGAACAGGTCGTCGGCCAGCGGGTACGTGGACATTCGGCAGACTCCTCGGCAACGTGCGCAGACAAGGACGTGGAACGCCGCCCGCCGCCACGCCCACCTCGGCAGCGACGACGGGCGGCGGCTCAGGCGCGCCAGACGATCAGCAGGTCGTCGGCGTCGGCACCGACGTACACCTGATCGATGGCCTCGCCGATCACTTCGGCGTCGGTGCGCGGCGGCGACACAGCGGCCAGGTCGGGGCGGCGGCGGGCGATGGACAGGCCGACGAGCCGCTCGATCCGGCCCGCGTCGACCGGGCCCAGCCGGCAACCACACGGCCCCCGGTACGCCCGACCACCGTCAGCGGTCCGCAACGGCTGCAGCCGCCGCCCACACGCCGCGCACATCAGGACCCCACGTAACGGCCACCGGTCGGACGTATCGCCGCGCTCGGGTTCCCCGACCGGTGGGCCGTCTTCGGGCAGGTCAGAGCGCAGCGAAGGCATCGAAGGACTCCTACGGGTGCACGAGGTTGGCCGGCGACGGAACGGGTGCCACCGGCACAGAGGACTGAAGATCACAGATCGTCGCGATCCAGTAACTCGCTCGGATCGACAGTGGCACGCCAAATCTGGTCCGTCAATTCTTCCATGGAAGAATCTTGAGACCATCTCGATCAGTCGGCCTTAATGATCAAGATGGATCGCGCTAGCCTGGTTGCGCTAACAGGCATGGATGGTCCAAGATGGCGGAATCCACCTCACCCACTGTGGAGGCAGACGTGCCCAAGGTCGTCGGTCCAACCATCCCGCGCTGGCAGCTCGGCGAGGAGCTCACCCGTCTACGCCGCGCCGCCAACCTCACCGAGGCAGACGTCGCCGACAAACTCGGCTGCTCCGAGTCGAAGATCAAAAAGGTCGAGGCCGGCTACGTCGGCACCAACCGCGCCGAGCTGCTGGTCATGCTCGACATGTACGGCGTCACCGACGAGGCCGCCCGCAACGACATGATCGAGCTTCAGAAGCGAGGCAAGGAACGCGGCTGGTGGTCCAAGTTCGGCATGGTGCCCCAGCAGTTCGCGACCTTCCTCAGCCTGGAGTCCTCGGCCACCAACATCCGCGTCTTCGAACCGCTGATGGTCCACGGACTCCTGCAGACCGAGGACTACACCCGCGCGATCGTCTCGACGCACCTGCCGAACGCGCCCACCGAGGGAGTCGAACGGCAGGTGCAGATCCGCCGCGCCCGTCAGGAACGGCTCTTCGCGGACCCGCCGCAGACCTGGATCATCCTCGACGAGGCGGTCCTGCACCGCCGGGTTGGCGGCACCGACGTGATGCGCGCCCAGCTCACCCACATCCTCGACACCGTCAAGGCTGCTCCGTGGCTCACTCTCCAGGTCGTCCCGTACAGCCACGGCAGCTACCCCGGCGAGCTCGGCGCGTTCACGATCTTCGACTTCGAGGAGGACATCCACTCACCCGTCGTCTACGTCGAAGGCCAGGCCGGCGGCCTCTATCTCGAACGCGAGGCAGACCTGCGTCGGTGTAGCCTGGCGTACAACCACATCACCGCCGCCGCGCTCAGCCCACCCGAGAGCGCCAAGCTGATCACCGCCCTGACCCGCGCCACGGGTTGACCGACGAGGAGCAGCACGTGACCCCCGACCTCGACCTCAGCACTGCCGTCTGGCGCAAGAGCAGGAAGTCATCCGCGAACGGTGGCTGCGTCGAGGTCGCCAACCTGGGTCAGGCGTACGCGCTCCGCGACTCCAAGAACCCGGACGGTCCGGTCCTGATCTTCACCCCCGAGGAGTGGGACTGTTTCCTCGACGGCGCAGAAAAGGGCGAGTTCCGCCAGCTCTGACCGCGACCGGCGGACGAACTACCCGCAGTGGCAGACACCGTGCCGGCGAGAGCCGGCTGCACCACCCAGCCCGTGCGCGTCAGCGTCGCCGATGATCATCCGCCGCGCACAGCTCAGCGACGTCGACGTCATCATGAGCTGGCGACGCGAACGAGAGGCGTGGCTCGCAGCCCGGGCAGAAGACCAGTG
This sequence comes from Micromonospora sp. LOL_023, assembly GCF_048060115.1. Classification (NCBI taxonomy): domain Bacteria; kingdom Bacillati; phylum Actinomycetota; class Actinomycetes; order Micromonosporales; family Micromonosporaceae; genus Micromonospora; species Micromonospora sp. LOL_023. The sequence goes on along the minus strand of NZ_JBHMIM010000077.1, from coordinate 1,933 downwards.
GTCGATCCCACTGCCCCGGTCCGCCGTCGCCGCGACCGTGTCCGCCGGGCAAACCTGGATGGTCTTCGATGGTAAAACCCCGGCCGCAACCATCACCCTCACCGCCTACGTCGACGTCGACGGGCTCTGGAAACCGGACCGCGACCCCGAAGCCCTCTGGTACCCCGAGGACGACCCCGCAGACGCGCTCTACGCCGCGAAGATGATGCTCCCGCTTGAACGAGCCGGCGACGGCATCGGCACCGAGCTGCTCGATTGGGCCGCCGGCCGAGCATACGACGCCGGCCTCACCTGGCTACGCCTCGACGCATGGACCACAAACCAACGGTTACACGCCTACTACCGCGACCAAGGATTCCGACACATCCGCACCATCGCCACGCGCGTCAGCGGAGCCTGCTTCCAACGCCCCGCCCAACCCTACGAACCCGGCCGCCGACTCAAACTCGACACTGGCACAATCTATCGAGCTTGAGCAATTAGGATCGCAATTCTTTCACGAACATCTTCGCCCGTCGTCCAAAATTTCACGAACGAAGGAACTCCGCCGTTCAATAGATTCCATACATCTGCTGCGTAGACCATAGCCGAATCACCAGCGAGCCAGTAGGAATGAAGCCCGGAAGCCTCCGACACAAACTCCAGTCCCAGCCCTTCTTCGGCGCGGAGCACCTCTATAGCCATCAGCGCAGTTCCGCTATTCAAATAGAGTTGACCCTCGAGACCTAGCGCATCAGCAACCGAGAACATCGCATCACATTCGATCAGACAGTCAAGGCCGCCGAACTCCTTCACCCCAGAATAATCCAAACCAATCTCGACCGCTCCATCGATCTTGACGGAAGCACCAACCGGGCTTCCCGTTTCTACCGCGTACGATATCTCCAGTTCCTCATCCACGCCTTCAGGATCACAAGATGGGGCAAAAATGACCTCAGACTGGAAAAACCCACTCGCATAGGAGAGGCCGCCATACCGCGCCTGCAAGCGATCCAGCAGATCCACTATCGCGTCGTTCGAGTCACCATAGATCTTCACAATTTCTCGCCGAAGAGCATCTCCGGTCAAACCTCTTTCAAAGTCAACCCGTCGTGACAACGTCCGAAGAAAACGGACCGCGCGCCCAGAGAGCCCCGCAGGCGAGTCAACAATGTAAGCGCTTACCGTCGCGCTCATGGCGCACCTCTCGATCTGATGCCCGGCGCCGAAAGAAGGCGACTGCATGACTGGAAGGGCGCCAATAACCTGCCCCTACGCGATCCAGCACTACCCCATCGACGCCGTACCTCGGCGTTCCGGGTTCTGCGTCACCTGACCCGCACCCAACCCACACCAACCAAGAACCGTTACCATTGCTCACCCCAGAAAACCTGGGACCACTTAACACAGAACGACCAAGTTTGGATCAGTGGATCGCCGGGATCAGCACGACCGCCTCTTCCGTCAACTCGCTATATCGAACTTCAGGAAGAGGCACTTCACACTGAACACTATGAACAACTTTACGCAAAAATTTGAAAGCGCTTGTTATTGAATGGTCCGCCAGAATTTCCCGTTCCCAGACACCTTCCCCTCGGGAAATCAGAATATCCTCATCTCGGTACTGCAACGAGCTCACCAGAGGATCAAGTGAATACTGGATCCATATACCCTTGCATGAATCAACAACCGAGGAGGCAGCAAGGCCAGCGTCAATACATGTTAGTGCGGCTTGCGCATACGTGCTCCACGGAGAGTCAAGGTCATGTCCATGCGGTACTGATTCCATCAACCGCCCCCTCAATGCCGCATGATCTTGACCTGCCGATAAACCCAGAACGCATTTCTCCACCTTGGCGATCGCAGCTTGCGCCTCAGGGAAAACCCACGGCCCCGGCGTTGTTCCTCTATGCCTGATTTGATCACGGTTTGTTAGATGCGGTAGACGGCGAAG